>NZ_FMXF01000035.1:0-64746 GCF_900103435.1 Sinorhizobium sp. NFACC03 | reverse complement strand
CTTCAAGAAGCCGATCCCATACCCCGGCTTTGCGCCAGCGGACGAAGCGGTTGTAACAGGTCGTCGGCGGGCCATAGCGTTCCGGAACTTCCGCCCAAGGCGAGCCCGTTCGAAACCGCCAGAGGATGCCATTCAGGACCCGCCGATCATCAACGCGGGCAACGCCGCGTGGCTTGTTGGGCAACAACGGCGATATGATCGACCATTCGTGGTCAGTCAGTTCGTAACGACGACGCGTCATCAAATGCTTCCCTATTTCGAAGCCTTGAATCACGGCGGCCGATAAATGCCAAGAAATTTCATGAGTTTACGCTGTAGAATCGCGTCCAACACCGGCTTGAAGCTTGTCCACGTCGCGGGGAACATTCGCGATCAGTCGGCCAAGCGAGCATTTCACGCCGGGCTCAAATCAAACCCTCGTAATCATAGCAAGTGGAAACAGGAAACTCGACTCGTCGGAACGGCAGGACTTACCCATGAGGCAAGCGTTCCTCACCTTTCCTCACCTTAATGCGAGTTGCCTTCCTTGACGGCGCCTTCCGGCAGCTTGTCGTTGGCGACATTGCCGTTCCTGTCGACGATCGGAACCGGCTTCTGACACGGGACGGTCCCGTTGTTGGCGACGCGCTTGACGTCGTCCGTGGTCAGGACTGCTCGACGAGCACCTCGGTAATGACCTCTTCGCCGAACTCCTTGTTGAGACCGACCTCGACCGGGGCCTTGAAGTTCGGCAGATCGAAGGTGCCCGTATCGGCGACATCTATCAACTTCGAGCCAACGAGCAAATCATGAAGTCCATCGGTGACCATCTGCCGGAGCGGAGCACGAAGATTGCTGATCCCTTCCTTGGTCGCAGAAAAGGAAAGCTTGGTCAGGAAATAGCCCTGAATGGCGCCTTCCCTGATCACCGGTATGGTGATCATCTCACCGGAAACATATTGCTCCGATGCGCGCTGGGCGGCCTCGCCGTCCGAAACGACCGGCGCTGGAGCGCTTTGCGTCGAGAAATAGACGGATCCGAGCGTGACCGCGCAGACCAAGACTCCGGTAAGAATGAGCTTCAGCATCAAAAATCGCTATGGAACTGCGCTTCGGAATAGATGCCGTCGGCATCGGCATCCTGTGCAGCCGTCTTCAGGAGGTCGACGACGGAGCGGACTGCTTCGAGATGCGCTTCCACCTTCCGCGAGTTGACCGAGCGATGAACTGGCCGTGGTGAGACCGGCCGCGCTCAAGCGGTCGACCGGGGACAACAGGCGCCCGCCAAAGTTCGCGTAAACCACGTCGGTGCGAGTGTAGGCGAGGCGTGTTGCGCGCTTTACCGCACTGCGGAAGCCCGCCGGAACACCGCCCTTGAATGCGCTCCTATGGGTCGCCGCTGGCTGCTCTGAAAAGGCAACGACGCTGGTATTCACGCGCTCTTGATCTGGTCGACTGCCGTGGCCAGCAGCTCGTCCATAACGCCACGAATCTGTTGGTCAGACTGGGCTACGCCGGCTGCGTCGAAATCGGCGCGCACTTTGCGAAACACATCGTTGTCCCCGGCTTCCTCGAAGTCCGCGAGCACCACTTCCTTCGCATAGTCGTCGGCGTCCGCTCCTGTTTTGCCGAGCTTGTCAGCGGCCCATAATCCGAAGAGCTTGTTGCGGCGCGCCATGGCCTTGAACTTCGATTCCTCGTCCATGGCAAACTTCTTTTCGAAGCCTTCTTGGCGGTCTCTCATCTTGTTCATACTTGGCCCTCAGTTCAGGGGACTCGTGACTTTCATCCGACATCCGCCAGATCACCGGCTAGTTAATCGCAACCAGAGTGACGCGTGTCACCGCAATTGGCAATACTGAACCCCTTACCCGCGGATAGGTCAGCCGCGTGCCGCGTGACTGCCAGGTCACCACCAAGATCAAAACGCGAAACCGGAGAAGATGCCCTGCCTCTGGTTCACAAGATACATACTCAATGTTGAGCTACGCAATTTCCGAAGGCAGGGTGCCTTTCTACAACCTGCTTGCCCGCCAACAGAAGGGAGCGGATGGTGGCAGCCCTGTTGCCTCGGTGCAGCGCGTGCAATGTCATGCCGATTGAACACGCCCTTTGCGCCGGCGATGAGTGTTGGGACCTGCTCGGGCTCCCAAGACGATGCCGTAATGCTCACCGCACCGCGTTCGGTGAGATCATGCGCCGTGCCATCTGGAGCTTGTCGGGGCGCCGTTCGCCTGACCAATGAACGGGATGGTCGCTTCGGTAAGTGGCAGGAGGCAAGTTCTGTGAGGCCTCGGCATTTGATCCGTCACCTCCGATGGGTATTATGCCGACGCTACAAACCGAAGACAGGGAGTTGAATCGCATGGCCGATGAACAGGATCACCTTTTGGACGCTGCGGTGGCTCTTGATGCGGGAATTGGCAGGACACCTGCGAAATCTTCGAGAATTGGCGAAGCGGGCGAACTGCCGGAGGATGTGACGGAAATTCCACACGAACGCGATGTTACGGCAAGCCGTGACGGCGGAGCCGAAGCAGATGGCGACAGGTGAACGGGTCGATACTCACACGCTTCGTGTTCGACAAGAACGAGCAGCGCGGGTTTCACATCGTGCCATTTGGCGGCTTGAGTCAAAACCCGAACCAAACCCTGTTGCGGCAGACTCTGCAAGCTGCACCTCACAGCAAAATTATTCATTGATTCCGAAAACCAAGATAACATTCCGTTTTTTATCTCAAATTTAGACTTAAGAAAGCGGAAGACTTATCACAGGACTAAAGTAAAACCCTGAATCTCGAACATCCCCGATAAATAGACGGGAATGGCGATGGTTTGAAGCTGCGGTTCACGACAGCGACCCTAAGCCAGACTTCGCCGTCAGCCTTCGCGGCCCGATGCAAACGCCGTGTGATGCTTGGCAAGCAGCTCGGCAACCTCGTCGATGAAGGCGGGATCGACATCGGCGGCAAACTCGATGCGGGCGTTCTTGCCGTCGCGCTTAAGCTTGGCAAAGGCCCGTCCGCCGGCGTCGACCAGCGTCTCCGGCTTCACCGTTTCCGGCTTCGGCTTGCGCGACAGGCGGGTGAAGAGAATCTGAAACCGGTGGTCGCTTTCGGCTTCGAGGAAACGCCGTGAGCGGCACTCCTCCTGCGCGGCCTGGACCGCGGCCTCGTCTTCAAGCAGCGCGCCAAACGCCATCCAGCGTTCGCGGCCGACCTTCGGCGCCGGGCCGATGGCGCGGGCGATAACCGGCGGCACGCCTTCAGCCACCTGGATCAGACGCGACAGCTCGCTCTTCTGCACGGCGAGCGCCTCGCCGATCACCTTGCGGTCGAAGCCGCGGTCGGCAAGTGCGGAGGCAAACATCGCCCGCTCGATAAAGGATAGGTTGCGCCTCTCGGCGTTTTCCTTGCCCTGGGCGAGCACCAGCTCATCGTCGGTGAGCGGCCGGACGATCGCCTTGACCTTGATGCCGAGGCTGCGCACGGCGTTGAGGCGCCGGTGGCCATAGGCCGTCTGGTAGCGGCCGTGCTTCTCCGGATGCGGACGCACCAGGATCGGCGACTGCTGGCCGCTGTCGCGAATGCTGTCGGCTAGCGCCAGGAAATCCGGGTCGTCGGTTTCGCCGTCCGTCAGACGATCCTCGACGAAGGAGGCATCGACCAGGTCCGGATCGAGCTCGACGACACGCTCGCCCTGCGTCAGGGCTTCGCGCAGCGCGCGCGCCTCTTCCGCCTCACGGGTGATGCTGCCGAGAGAAAGGCCCATGGCCTTGATCGCACCGGAAGCGGCGCGGGGAACTTCGGCGAGCGGTGGCTTGGCGGCCACGGGCTTGGCGGGCTGGGCGCTCGCCGCAGTGGCAGGCTGCGTTTCATCAGCCGGCGCGGCCGGACCTGCCGGCTGGACATTGCCGGAGAAGAGGGCGCGCAGTTCGTTCTTGCGATTGCCAGCCATTCGATCAGCGCCCCCACGCCGCATGAATGAGTGCTTCGATCTCGCCGTTGACCGAGTTCAGCGATTCGACCGCGCGGTCGTAGGTGGCGCGCGTAAAATTCTCGCGCCCGACCTCGTAAAGTGTCTGCTTCGTCAGCCCGGCGTCCGAGACCGCCGTCGATTTCACCATGGCCGAAGTCAGCACCCGCTCGCCGAAGAGCGAGCGCATGAAGCCGACGATCTGTGCCTGCGGCCCGTCGTTCGGCTCGAATCGGGTGACAAGATAGCGCAGGAAATCGAAATTCAGCTCGCCGCCGGCCTCGCGCACGACGCTCAAGAGATCCGACGTCATGTAGAGGAACTGGTTCATCGAGGCGACGTCGAGCATCTGCGGATGCACGGTGACGATGACGGAAGTCGAAGCGCAAAGGGCCGAGAGCGTCAGATAACCGAGCTGCGGCGGGCAATCGATGATGACGACATCATAGTCATCGGCGACACTGGCGAGTGCTGTCTGCACTCGGGCGAAGAACAGCGGGCCGGCGTCGCTGCCGTTGTGGCGAGCGCTCAGCGCCTGCGGCGTCGTATGCTCGAATTCCTGAAGCTCGAGGTTGCCGGGCACGAGATCGAGGCCGTCGAAATAGGTCTTGCGGATGATGTCCTTCAGCGGCCGCGCTTCGGCGTCGTAGCGGATCGCGCCATAAAGCGTGTCGTTGCCGGTGAGGTCAAGCTCCGGCTGATAGCCGAAGAGGGCGGAAAGCGAGGCCTGCGGGTCGAGGTCGACGGCGAGTACGCGATGGCCTGTCATAGCGAGATATTGCGCGATATGCACCGACGAGGTCGTCTTGCCGGAGCCGCCCTTGAAGTTGGTGACAGAGATTACCTGCAGGTGCTCGCCTGCTTCCCGGTCACGCCACTTGAGGTAGCTACGCGCCTTGACGGCATTGCCCTTGGCCAGCGCCTGCTCAGCCAGGTGGCGGCGAAGCGCGTTGATATCGGACAGCGAATAGGACCGGCGACCGCCGAGCCCCGTATCCGGCTGTGGGCCCTCGCCGGCAAGCGAAAGCTGACGCAGATAGCCGTCGGAGACACCGATCAGCTTGGCCGCCTCGCCCGAGGTGAAGCTTCGAAGCGTCTTCATCGCCGTCGGCGGGAAGAGCCGCTCGCGCATGGCCTTCAACTGGTCGGAAAGCGCGCGCGCATCGGCCGCGATCGCTTCGTCGGCCGGACGGCGAGCCCGGGAGTGATCCGCGTCCTGCCTTGCCTGGGTTGCCGTCATCGTCATTTCGCCCTACTCCTTGCATGCATCGCGGCACAACGCTGCGGCGATGCACTAACAGAGATTTAATCCAAATACGGCT
Organism: Sinorhizobium sp. NFACC03; assembly: GCF_900103435.1. Classification (NCBI taxonomy): domain Bacteria; kingdom Pseudomonadati; phylum Pseudomonadota; class Alphaproteobacteria; order Hyphomicrobiales; family Rhizobiaceae; genus Sinorhizobium; species Sinorhizobium sp. NFACC03. Next base: position 59,470 of record NZ_FMXF01000035.1, on the reverse strand, counting down.
AATCAGCACTTATTCGAAAAACTCCGTAACAGAGATGCCGGAGCTTCTGATTCGCGTCAAGACTTCGACCGCGATCGGCGGTAATGGCGAGCGACACGCTGGGGGGTGCCAATCTCGCAAAAGAAAACGCCCGCGACGGCGGCGCGGGCGTTCGATAAGACCGTCAGATCGGTAGTCAGAGCTTGGGGCCGATGTGATCCGGGATCGGGCACTGGTAGGGTTTATCCTCTGTTTTTTCGCGCCACTCCGCCTTGGCGCGCGCCAGCAGATCGGCATCGAGGATCAGATCGAGACCCGTTGCTGCCAATGATTTCGCCGCATGGGCGAAAGCCTTGTGCGCGGCCGGGCTCTTGCCCTGTGCGACGACCTGCCATGTGTGCGGCGCGGTGCCGATCGCCCAGGCGGGCGCCCAGCACTGTGCGGTCGGGGTGATCCAGCTGACATCGCCGACATCGGTCGAGCCCGCGCGGAAATGCGACTGCCCCTCGAAATCCCGGAGGCCGAGATGCAGGCCGGTCGAACCGTCGAGACGGCTGTTGGCGAAGACATCGCCCTTGATCTGGTATAGCCGGATGCTGCTGGAAATCGCCTCTGATGTCAGCGTCTTCTGGATCTCCTTGGCAAACGCGATGTCCGCCTCGTCGAAGGGCACCGGGCCGAGTGCCACCATATTCTCGTGGATCGCCGTTTCCAGCGCAATGTTGGGCAGAAGGTTGGTCGCCGCCCGGTCGAAGACGATCTCGACCTCGGTCTCCGTCATCATCGCCGCACCTTTGGCGACCTTGTCGATGCGGGCAGCGAGCGCCAGCGCCTCCGGCATCTGCGGCGCCCGCACCAGATAGAGCGCCTCGGCACGGGCCTGGACGACGTTCGCCGCCTTGCCGCCGGCATCCGTGATCGCATAGTGGACGCGGCAATCCTGCGGCATGTGCTCGCGCAGGAAGTTGACGCCGACATTCATCAGCTCCAGCGCATCGAGCGCGCTGCGGCCGAGATGCGCACCGTTGGACGCATGCGCCGCCACACCCTTGAAGCGGTAGTAGATTTCGAGCACGGCGAGATTATTGGTCGAGCGAACGCCGTTGAAGGGCGCGGGATGCCAGGTCAACGCCGTGTCGACATCAGCAAAGACGCCGGCGCGCGCCATGAAGGTCTTGCCGGAACCACCCTCCTCACCGGGGCAGCCGTAATAACGAACCGTCCCCGGAAGCTCGTTTTCCTTGAGGTAGGTTGCAAGCGCGACGGCAGCGAGTAGTGAGCCGGTACCGAGCAGATTGTGGCCGCAACCGTGGCCGGTGGCGCCCTCGACCTCTACCCGTGCTTCGGCGATGCCGGCCACCTGGCTCAAGCCCGCCAGCGCATCGAACTCACCCAGGAAGGCGATCACTGGACCGCCCTCGCCCGCCTCACCGACAAAGGCCGTATCGATCTCGGCCAGCCCGCGCGACACGCGAAATCCGTACTTCTCCAGCATCGCGATCTGGGTCGCAGCCGACCTTTCCTCATGAAAGCTCAGCTCCGCATGTTCCCAGATCGCGTCGCTCATCGCGGCGAATTCGGGTTTCAGCGCCTCGACGATTTCGACAAGGGCGGTCAGTGCGGATGATTTTGGCATGAATCTTCCTTTTGCAACGGCGCCGGACGCGGTCGCATCAGTATTGCTATCGGTGGATCGAAGATGGCGGCTGGCCTGCCGCCATCTCTTTGGTCAGATCCGGCTTGGGCCCGGATCAGTCGTCGAGCGTCACTTCCCAGAGGCGGGTATTGGACTGCCAGACAGGCTCGCCATGCAGCTTCTTTGTGGCGCCCCAGATGTCGACCATGTCGTACATGAAGATGCCGGGGACCTCGTCGAGCATCAGTTGATGGAACTCATCGAAGATCGCCTGACGCTTGGCCTGGTCGGCCTCGATGTAGGCCGCCTTCATCAGCTCGACCGCCTTCGGGTTGTCCCACATCAGCGAGGCGTTCTTGTCCTTGTTGCCGACATAGAAGCTGTACATCAGCGCGGGATCGAGGCGCGGCGAGACCGACTGCGAGATCACCTGGTAATTGCCGGAGCGACGGCGATCGACCTGAGTCGCATAATCGAGCACCTCGATCTGCACGTTGAGGCCGACCTGCTGCATCATCGCCTGGGCGACGACGGCGGCCGGGAAGCTTGGCACGTTTCCGCGCTTGTTGGCGATGATGGTAATCTGCTCGCCCTTGTAGCCCGCATCGGCAAGGTTCTTCTTCGCCTTTTCGAGGTCCATCGGAATCTTCTTCTTCTGGACGTCGGAATAGAAGACCGAGTCAGCCGAGACCATTGACGAATTGGCCTCACCGGTCCCGTTGGAAACGGCGGCGACGAGCTGGTCGAGGTCGAGTGCTTCGGCCATGGCGCGGCGCACCGCCACATTGCTCAGCACCTTGTCGCGGGTCTGGAAGTAGAGCAGGTTCTTGCCGTTGTTGCGGTGCACGATGAGCTGCATCGTGTCGCTGTCCTTGAACTCGGCGATGAGATCGGCCGAGACCTCAGCGGTATCGAGCGCGCCCGAGAGCAGACCCGTCTTCACCGTCGAGGCATCCGGGATTACCATGAACTTGATGCCGTCGACGAGCGGCCGCTTCGAGCCGACCATGCCATCGGGCTTGCCATCATTGGCGGGCGAGACGTAGTCAGCGTTCTTCTCGAGCCGGACATACTCGCCCTTCTTCCATTCCGCCCACTTGAACGGGCCGGTGCCGATCGGCGCGACGAAGGCGCTATCAGCGCCGACAGAATCCTGTGAGACGATGCCGGTGTAGCCGCATTCCGGCCGGGCCATGAGGCCGAGGAAGACGGCAGACGGCTTCTCGATGCTCATGGTGACGGTGGAAGCATCGGCTGCGGCAACGTTCGTCACCTTGATCGACTTGCTGCCATCGAAGTCGCCGGCGCAGGTCCACTTGGTCTCCGGCTTCATGTAGCGGTTCCAGTTCCAGACCACGTCTTCGGCGGTCAGCGGCTTGCCGTTATGGAACTTCACGTCGTCGCGCAGCTTGAACGTATAGGTCAGGCCATCGGCCGAAACCTCGAAGCTTTTCGCGAGCAGCGGCTTCACTTCGCCGTTCTCGGCATAGCCGACGAGACCCTCGACGATGTGGAAGATCACCGAGTCGGTGTTGCCGTCGCGGTTGACGCCGGGCTCGTTGCTGCGGATGTCCGAGCTTTGCGCCACCGTGAGGTCGCGGGCATGGCCGAGCGTGATCGCGCTCATCAGCATTGTGCCGGCAAGAAGTATGGTTTTCATGGGTTCCTCTCTCTTGTTGTTGGTTGTCGGTTCAAAAGTCGCGCCAGCAGGCCTGCGACAGCTTGCCGATCGTTTCGAGCGCGATGGTGTAGCCGGGCGTACCGTCAGGCATCAGCACCGGCACGCCGTCGGTAAAGGCAGCGATGGCGTAGAGGGGCTTGCCGTCGCGATAGACGACGCCGGCATCCATGCGGCCGCGTTTTCCCCGACCGCCCTTGCAGGCGGCCACCACCTCGAAGGGAAGCCGCGCACGAATGCCGTAGCGCAGAACCTGGTTCTTCAGCGTCTGCAGGGCGAATGCCGCGAGCTCGAAGGAGATGCCGAGCCTGACCGCTGCCGCGGCGTCTTCCTGAGCGGCCAGGATCAGCTCCAGCAGCATTACCTGGTCGGCCGCCGTCGTGGTCGTCACATCGGCCAGCGAATGATCGGGTCTCAGCGCCAGTGGCGGAATAAGGAAGCGGTGGTGCGTTCCCGCCATGCCGAGCGCCTTGCAGTAGCTGTCCACCTCCTCGAGCGTCAGCCGTTCGAACACCATCTTGGTGCAGACATTGTCGCTCAACACCATCATGCCGACGATGGCGTCGCGGAGCGAAATGACGATGCCCGGCGTCAGGTAGCGGAACATGCCGCTTGCCACTTCCTGGGCGAGGCGTTCCGCGTAGGTGATCCGCTCATCAAGATCGAGCCGCCCGTCAGCCACAGCCTTCAGCGCCGCCATCATGATCGATGTCTTGCGGGTGCTGGCGGATGGCGTTTCTTCACGCTCACCACGACCGATCGTTTCCCCGGTTTGCAGATTGCGCACGAGGAAGCGCGTGACAAAGGGCTGGGCATCGGCAATCGCGTTCAGTTCCGCTGAGATCGCGCCGGTCTTGATTTCGTTGCTCATCTCAGGCCTCCAGCCGCCATTTGAGGGTGACGCCACCGGTCTGGTTGAGATCGAGCGCCGGGATCGCGGAGAGGAGCTTGCGGGTGTAAGTCTCCTGCGGCGCGTCGAAGATCCGGTCACGGTCGCCTTCTTCGATGATGCGGCCGTCCTGCATGACGATGACCCGGTCGGCGACCTGCTCGACGACGCCGAGGTCGTGGCTGATGAACAGGCAGGAGAAACCGTAGCGCTTCTGCAGGTTGGAAAAGAGCTCCAGTACCTGCGCCCGGACCGTGACGTCGAGCGCGGAGACAGGCTCGTCGGCGATCAGGAACTTCGGCCGCCGAGCGATGGCGCGGGCAATCGCCACGCGCTGGCGCTGGCCGCCGGAAAGCTCATGCGGGTAGCGGTTGGCGAAATCGGCGCCGAGACCGACTTCCTCCAGGGTTTCGAGCGCGCGGCGGCGCCTGCCCGGCGTTTCGAGATCCGGCACCAGCCGCAGGGCTTCCTCGACGAGCGCCTGGATGGTCATGCGCGGATCGAGCGAGGAATAGGGATCCTGAAACACCATCTGGCAGTTCAGGCGATAGTCGCGCCAGTCGGCACTGCGCTCGCGGCCCTGGAATAGGATCTTTCCTTCCGTCTGCTCAACGAGGCCGGCGATAGTGCGGCCGAGCGTCGTCTTGCCGGAACCGGAACCGCCGACAAGGGCCACGACTTCGCCGGCATGGATATCGACGCTGACGCCGTGCAGCGCCCGCTTCGGTTCGTGCCTGCGAAAGAGCCCCTTGCGACCGCGGTATTCGACCACGATGTTGCGTGCCGAGACCATCGGCGTGCGCGTCAGGTCGAGCTTGCGCGGCGCGCTTCGGAACGGCAGCGAGGAAAGCAGCTTGCGGGTGTAGGGATGCCGCGGCGCCTGCAGGATCTCTTCGGTCAGACCCTGCTCGACGACGACGCCCTTTTCCATGACGACGAAACGGTTCGTGTAGCGGGCGACCATCGGCAGGTCATGGCTGATCAGAAGCACCGCCGTGCCTTCGGCCTGGGTGAGTTCGACCATCAGCTCCATGACGTCGCGCTGGACCACGGCATCGAGCGCCGTCGTCGGCTCGTCGGCGATCAGCAAGGCCGGTTTCAACAGCATCACCGAGGCGAGCATGATGCGCTGGCGCATGCCGCCGGAAAACTCGTGCGGATAGGCGGCCAGCGCCCGCTCGGGCTCGCGGATGCCGACCCGCTTCAGCATCGAGAGGATCGCCGCGCGGCGCTCTTCGACCGACATCTTGGTGTGCAGGATCAGCCCCTCTTCGAGCTGCCGGCCGATGGTCATCGACGGGTTCAACGAGGTCATCGGCTCCTGGAAAACGACGCCGATCTCGCCGCCGCGCAATTGCCGGAGGTCGCGATCCTTCATGCCGAGCACGTCGCGGCCCCGGTAGAGGATCGTGCCACCGCCATGGCGGACGGCCGGCGGGATGAGGCCGACGATCGCTCGTGTGGCGAGCGTCTTTCCGGAGCCGCTTTCGCCGACGATGCCGACGATTTCGCCCGGCGCGACTTCGAAGCTCACATCCTTGACCACCTGGTTGCCGGAATGGGCGACGGCAAGCGAGAGGCCCCGGACGCTGAGAAGGGGTGCGCTGAGAAGAGATTTTCCGGTCATTTCAGGCCTCGCATGCGGGGGTCGAGCTTGTCGCGCAGCGCATCACCGAGCAGGTTGATGCCGAGCAGGGTGAGCGCGATGCAGAGACCGGGGAAGAAACCGAGCCAGACGGCCTGTTCGATGAAGGGGCGGCCGGCGGCCAGCATGTTGCCCCAGGTCGGCGCCGGTGGCGGCACGCCGAGGCCAAGGAAGGAAAGTGCGCTTTCCGACAGGATCGCCCAGCCGAACATCGAGGTGGCAAGCACCGTGATCGGTGCCACGCAGTTCGGCAGGATATGGCGCAGCATCGTATAGATCTCGCCATTGCCCATGACGCGCGACGCTTCGATGAACTCGCGCTCACGCAGTGAAAGGACTGCGCCGCGCACCACGCGCGCCATAGACGGCGTATAGGCGATGCCTAGCGCGAAGATGATGCCGTACTGGTTGGCGCCGAAGACAGCGAGCAGGCCGAGGGCGAGCAGGATGCCGGGGAAGGCCAGCAGCGCGTTGTTGATCGCCATGATCACGCCATCGACCCAGCCGCGGGCATAGCCGCTGACGATGCCGATGAAGGTACCGCAGACGACGGCGAAGGTGACGGTCAGGAAGCCGATCCAGACGCTGGCGCGGGCGCCGACCATCAGCCGGCTGGCGACATCGCGGCCGAACTCGTCGGTGCCGAGCCAGTGCGCCGCACCGGGTGCAGCGAGGCGCGAGGTGAAGCCGAGCGCCATCGGATCATAGGGCGTCCAAATGAGACCGATGAGCGCGATGACGACGAGCAATCCGATCAGGCCGCCGCCGATGACGCCATTGAAAGTGAACTTTCTCATTCTGCCACCACCCGCGGATCGAAGAGAGGATAGAGAAGGTCGACCACGAGGTTGACGACGACATAGGAGAAGGCGACGAGCAGCAGGCAGCCCTGGATCACCGGATAGTCGCGCTGGAAGATCGCATCGACCATCAATCGGCCAAGGCCGGGGATGGTAAAGACCGTCTCGATGACGGCAATGCCGCCGAGCAGGTTGCCGAGGATAAGGCCGATCATCGTCCAGGTGGGTCCGAAGGCATTCTTGAAGGCGTGGCGCCAGAGAACGGCACTCTCCGAAAGACCCTTGGCGCGGGCGTGGGTGATGTAATCGAGTCTCAGCACTTCGAGCGTGGAGGCACGCGCCATGCGAATGATCACGCCCATCTCGTGGATGACAAGGGTCATGACCGGGAGGACTAGATAGAGAAGCCCGGCCTTCCAGTTCTCGGTGATCGGCACATAGCCGACCACCGGCAGCCAGCCGAGCTTGAGGCCGAAGGCGAGCAGCAGAAGCAGACCGAGCCAGAAGGTCGGGATCGACAGAAGCACCGTCGCCGAACCGACCAAAGCAAGATCGGTCAGGCTGTTCTGCCGCCAGGCGGCGATGACGCCAGCCGGTACCGCAATGAGGCTTGCGAGAAACACGGCGATCACGACGATCTCGGCGCTCACCATGAAGCGGCTGAGGACCAGATGCAGCACCGGCTCGCCGGTGACGATCGACGTGCCGAAATCGCCGGAGAGGATATTGCCGGCCCAGATGACGAATTGCTCGGGGATGCTGCGGTCAAGACCGAGCTCCGTGCGCATCGCGGTAATCTGCTGCGGCTCGGCCATGTCGCCGAGCATCAGTGCTGCCGGATCGCCGGGAATGAGGCGGATGAGCGTGAAGACGGCCACCGAGACGATAACGATCGTCGGTATCGCCATCACGAGGCGATTGAGAATGAACTTGATCATGGGTTCCCCGTACTGAGGCAGGCCGCACGCGTTACCGCGATTCTCCCGCCCGTCGGCTCTTGTTGATGGAACTATGATCGATTGGAAAAAATCGCGCAATATTATGAGTAATCGTCATACCTCTATGACAAGGACATGACACGTCGGGCGAGCGGCGATGGATCGCTCGACGAACAGGATACTGAATATAAAACAAGGCATTACTTGCTGCCCTGGGCCGAGGCGACCCACCGTCTACAGGTCGTGGACGGCGGCGACCTGACGCTTCAGGCAATCGATCATGGCCTGGGCCGCAAGCGACAGTGGAACGCCGGCCGCGGTGGCGACGCCGAAATCCTGGGTGAGATGCGGCGAGAAACGACGGATCTCGATCGGCAGATGCCGATGCAAACTGGCAAAGAAGCTGCTGATGATCGCGACCCCGAGGCCGTAGGCAGCATAGGCGCAGGCCGAGCTGTTGCTGTGGGTCTCGATCTTGACCTTCTGCGGCACGCCGGCATTGCGGAAGATCTCGTCGAGCATGACGCGCGTCGGCCGGCGCCGGCCGATGAGGATCAGCGGCACCCCGCGCAATTCCTTGGGCGTGATGGTATCGAGCGCAGAGAGCGGATGCCCCTTTTCCATCACGCAGACGCTGACGCCTGTGGCGACCGGCTGCATTTCGATGCCGGCGCTGAGTTGCCCCTCATACCGCAGAAAGCCGAAGTCGATGATGCGCTGCTCCACCAGCCGCGCGATCGCGACGGTCGTATCGAAGAAAGTCTCGATGCGCACGCCCGGAAAATCCTTGGCATAGTCGGCGAGCATCGCCGGCGCGAAAGTCTCGGACATGCTATTCGGCAGGCCGATGCGCACGACCTCTGGCCCGACGGCGCCGCTGCGCAGATCCTGCGCCAGATTGGTGAAGCGGTCGATGCCCAATAGAATGTGTTCGGCATCCTCGGCGAGTTTCATCGCCTCCGGCGTCGGGATCAACCGGCCCTTGTCGCGGGCAAAGAGCGTCAGCGACAGGTCTTCCTCGAGCTGCTGCAACAACCGGCTGACACCGGACTGGCTGAGGCCCATGGTCTTGGCGGCAGCAATCGTCGATCCGGTCGCAAGAAGCGTGCGCAGCACTTCCAATTGTCGAAAATTCACGCCGCCCCCGGTTCGTTCGAACATCCGCTAGCTCCCGTGTTTACGGGAAGGCGATCCGGCAAGAAAGGGGTGCGACACCGAGCGTAGCGAAATCGATCGCCGAGCGGCTCGCCATTGATGAGGAGCGCGCGAACGCGCTCCTCAGGGATTCACCGATCAGGCGTTGGCCTGCACCGGATGGTTGAAGCGCTCGGCAAAGACCTCGATCGAGCCACGGCCGAAGCTGCGCAATTGTCGGCGCGTGAGAACAGCCATCACGCGTGCCGCCGTCGAGACGGTCATAGCGTCGAGCGGACCTTCACCGCTCCAAGGCTTGTTCAGCCGGTCCGTGACGATGCCGAGGAGGTTCGCCGGCATGATGTCGGTACAAGGTTTCATCCAATCGAAGACTTCGCTGATCGGAAGCAGCTTACCTTCGAACGCAACGAACGGCTCGGGCATGTTTGCGCCCCAGTCGTCATAGGCCTCCAGAGCATCGCGAAACAGGTTCTGCAGCGTGATGGAGGCGTGCCCTTCATGTAGAGCAGGCAGGAAATTCGTCATTTGTGTCTCCTTCAGTGGTTAAGGCCGGGAAACGCGAATGGCCAATTCTGTCAGCATGTGTTTGTGTTCGTGCCGGGTGGCCGATACTCTGTGGCCACGCGACTGGTTAAACTGCAGGCGATGACGCAATGCGCAAATCGGGTGATAGTTCCCTGAGCCGCAGTCAATTTTGGCGGGAAATCGGCACGCATACACGTCGCGCGCCGCGACCAAGGTTTCCCCTCGCGGCCTCCCCCCGACTCGATATTAACGATCCCGCCCCAAAGGTAAACACCGGGTCGCCATTGCGGCAGAAACGAAAATCTAAAATCGATAATTTCTATAGAATATACTATCTTACCCGGCTCTGCCAGATAATTCACTGATATGCACCTCAATCGATAGGGAGCAGTCACATGGGAACGATCTCGCGGCTTTCCGAGAAAACACGAGCCCCGGCGCACCGGATCGAGAGCGAGGAGGAAGCGCTGTCGATCGCCCGCGAATTGGCGGCGGAATTTGCGAAGAGCGCCAATGAGCGGGATACGGATCGCATCCTGCCCTTCGACGAACTCGATGCGCTGGCCCAATCCGGCCTGCTCGCGATCACCGTGCCGCCGGAATATGACGGCATCGACGTCTCCAATGCGGTTCTGGCGGAGATCACCGCCATCCTCTCGGAAGCAGACAGCTCGATCGGCCAGATCCCGCAGAACCACTTCTACATTCTGGAAGCGCTGCGCACCGATGGCACCGAAGAGCAGAAGGCGTTCTTCTTCGGCCGTGCGCTTGCCGGCGACCGTTTCGGCAACGCCCTTTCCGAGCGCGGCACGAAGACCGTCGGCGACTATGCGACGCGGTTGACGCCTGATGGTCCCGGTTTCCGGCTGAACGGGCGCAAGTATTATTCGACCGGCGTGCTGTTTGCCGAATGGATCGTGGTCTTCGCTCTGGATCCAAACGACAAGCTGACCATGTCGTTTTTGCCGCGCGGCGCCGAAGGATTGCAGATCATCGACGACTGGGACGGCTTCGGCCAACGCACGACCGGCAGCGGCACGACCGTGCTGCAAAATGTCTATGTCACCGCCGATGCGGTGGTGCGCCATCACCGCGGCTTCGAGCGCTCGACGACGATCGGCTCCGTCGGCCAGATCATTCATGCCGGCATCGACCTCGGCATCGCCCGGGCGGCCTTTGCCGAAACCCTCAATTTCGTACGTGATCATGCGCGACCCTGGATGGACAGCGGCGTTGAGCGCGCTGCCGATGATCCCCTGACCATCGCCCGCATCGGCCAGCTCGCCATCCGCCTGGAGGCGGCAACCGCAACCGTCGAACGCGCCGGAAAAAAGGTCGATGTCGCCCAGATCAACGGCACCGAGGAGAGCGTCGTCGAGGCAACGCTTGCCGTTGCTGCGGCGAAGGTCCTGACGACCGAGATCGCCTTGGAAGCGAGCAACACGCTCTTCGAACTCGCCGGAACCGCCTCGACGAAGATCGGCCTCAACCTCGACCGGCATTGGCGCAACGCCCGCACCCATACGCTGCACGACCCGGTGCGCTGGAAGCATCACGTCGTCGGCAACTACCACCTGAACGGCGTCAAGCCGCCGAAGAACGGCGCACTTTGATCCCATTGACCGCGCACAAGCGGCTCGAGGCGTGACCAACGCTTCGGGCAACGCATAAACCTTGCCCGAAGGAGAACTCCATGAGTCGCGAAATCCGGCTTAATGCCTTTGACATGAATTGCGTCGGCCATCAGTCGCCGGGGCTCTGGACCCATCCGCGCGACCAGTCCTGGCGCTACAAGGATCTCGACTATTGGGTGCATCTGGCAAAAACGCTCGAGCGCGGCAAGTTCGACGGCCTGTTCATCGCCGATGTGCTCGGCGTCTACGACGTGCTGAACGGCAATGCAGATGCGGCACTTCGCCATTCGGCCCAGGTCCCGGTCAACGACCCCTTACAACTGGTACCGACGATGGCCTATGAAACGGAACATCTGGGCTTCGGCCTGACGGCGTCGCTTTCCTTCGAGCATCCCTACACCTTCGCCCGCCGCATCTCGACGCTCGACCATCTGACCAAAGGGCGGATCGGCTGGAACATCGTCACCTCCTATCTGAACAGCGGCGCCCTCAATGTCGGCCAGGCGCAGCAGACGCGTCACGACGACCGCTATGATCTCGCCGAGGAATATCTGGAGGTCTGCTACAAGCTCTGGGAAGGCAGCTGGGAGGAGGGTGCCGTCGTGCGCGACCGGGCAACCGGCATCTTTACCCATCCCGACAAGGTGCACCCGATCAATCACCGCGGCCGCCACTTCACCGTCCCCGGCATCCACTTGAGCGAGCCTTCGCCGCAGCGTACGCCCGTGCTCTACCAGGCTGGCTCTTCGAGCAGAGGCAAGGACTTCGCCGGGGCTCACGCCGAATGCATTTTCGTCGCCGCGCCCTCAAAGACCGTATTGAAACGCTATGTCGCCAACATGCGGGAAGCGGCAGAGCGCGCCGGCCGCAACCCGCGCGAAATCCTTGCCTTCAATCTGCAGACGGTGATCCTCGGCGAAACCGATGCCGCGGCGAAGAAGAAGTTCGACGAGTACCGCAAGCACATCTCCTATGAGGGCGCTCTGGCGCTGATCTCCGGTTGGACGGGCATCGATTTCGGCCAGTTCGCCCCGGACGAGCCGCTGCGCCACCGCTACACCAATGCGGTGCAATCGGCCGTCGAGACCTTCACGACGATCGATCCGGATCGCGTGTGGACGGTGCGAGAGATGGCCGACTGGGTGGGCATCGGCGGCTTCGGACCGGTTTTCGTCGGCTCGCCCTCGACCGTTGCCGACCTCATGCAGGAATGGGTCGAGGAGACCGATGTCGACGGCTTCAATCTGGCCTATGCGGTAACGCCCGAGACTTTCGAAGACGCCGTCGATCTGCTGATACCGGAACTGCAGAAACGCGGCGTCTACAAGGCCGACTATCGCGAAGGCACGCTCAGGGAAAAACTCTTCGACGCCGGGCCAAGGCTCGTGGCGCCGCATCCGGGCGCCGGCTATCGGGACATCGGCGGAACGAAATCGGCGATCGCGGCTTCCGCTTAGGGCGGGGCCATCCAAGAAACGCCGCCGGGACCTGGTCCAGGCGGCGTTTTTCTTTCAGGCCGAGGCAATCGCGCCTGCGGGGCAGGCTCAGCTATAAAGGCTTACCGGCGGGATCCGGCCGTTCAATGCGAAATCGCCAACCTCGCGCGCCTTGTAAGCGACCGGATCGTGCAGCGTGTGAGTGCGGACATTGCGCCAGTAGCGGTCAAAGCGATAGTGCCCTGCCGTGGCGCGTGCGCCCATCAGCTCGAAGACCTTCGTCGTCACGTCGAGCGAGACATGGGTCGAGTGCACCTTGGCCGCATAGGCCTCGATCGCCGCTTCGCCGCGCGTCTCGGCCGTCACCGACCTCCCCTGCGACAGTGCCGCCTCGACCGAAGCTGCGGCCACATCGGCCAGCGCGACCGACGCCTTCACGCTCGCCTGGAGTTCCCCGATCCGTTCGAGGATATAGGGGTCATCGCCGGCGCGTTCGACACCCGATGTCACCCAGGGACGTGTCGTGGTGCGAACGTAGTCGAGGGCCGATGCAAGCGCACCTTCCGCCGTGCCGAGGTAGAAATTGACGAAGACGAGCTGGATCAGCGGCGTGTTGAACGTCGCCTGCACCGCTGGCGGATCGGAGGGGTCGGCAAGCGGCAGGATGAAATCACGATCGTAGACCGGGAAATCACGGAACTCGACGCTACCGCTGTCCGAGAGGCGCTGGCCGATATTGTCCCAGTCGTCGTTGGTGATGTAACCCGGCCGGTCGGTCGGCACGACGAAATTGGCAATTTTACCCTCGATCGCAGCGTTGACGTTAATGCGGTCGGAGACATGCGCGCCGGTCGAAAATGTCTTGCGGCCGTTCAGCACATAGTGGCCACCACGCCGTTCCAGCGTGAGGCCGGGATCGCGCGGGTTGACCGCGGCACCCCAATAGAGCTGCCGCTCGACGGTCTCCGCCCCAAGCACCCAGGCCTGCTTCGGATCGGCAGCGGCCCAGTAGACATATTGGCTGTTGACGTAGTGGTAGCCAAGCAATTGGCCGATCGAGCTTTCGCCGCGCGCGATGATGCGCACCAGCCGCAGCCCGTCGACCCAGCTCAAGCCCGCACCGCCAACCTCCGGCGAATGCAGCGCGGTCAGAAGACCGGCCTGACGGAGCGCCTCGACCTCTTCCCGCGGCGGCGCTCCGACGCGGTCGAGTTCGGCGCCACGGCGGGCAAGATCCCTAGACAGCGTCTCGGCGCGGGCAAACAGCTCCCGCCGTTTTTGATCGTGTGCGCTGTTGTCGGCCGCCACCGGCTCTTTGAGGAAATGTACGTTGCTCATCCGCCTCTCCATGGTTGAGGCGAAATAATGCACATATTATATAGATAATAACAGCAATCTAATTCCACAGCGGCGCGGCCGTTGGAAATGTCCTACCCGCCTCAGCCCGCCTCGGCATCGCGCGACGCCACGATCTCTGAGGCGTTGTCATTGGCGGCGAACTGCTCCAGCGTCATGTTGTCGAGGATCGAGGCGATCGCGTCGCGAACATTGCTCATCGACTTGCGCACATGACAGTTGACCGGATCGGCGCAGTCGTCGCAGGCCTCAAACGCGGTGCGGCTGGCACAGCGGATCGGCGCCAAGGGCCCATCCAGCGTCCGGATGACCTGGCCGATGCGGATGTCGGAGGCTGGTCGAGAGAGAGAATAGCCGCCGCCCGGGCCCTTCTTCGAGCGCAGGATTCCGGCATTGCGCAGTTCGAGAAGGATCGCATCCAGGAACTTCTTCGGAATATTGTTCCGCGTGGCGATCTCGGTGATGAAGGCGGTCTCTCCTGGCTCCAGTTGAGCCAGGTCGACAAGGGCCTTGAGCCCGTATTTTCCTTTTTTGGTCAACATGTCACTTCGCTTTCGTGAACAAGAAGGCCGCCACAATTCCGCTCCTCAGGCATTTGCCGGAGGCAACGGGTTGTGACGGCCGCACTCTTTCGCTTAGGATGTCCTACACCCAAACCGCACCATTCTCAAGAAATTACGGAAGTTACTGCATAGATTTAGTGCGCTTTCTTGGCGCTTTCATGGCAGAGACGGCGATTTCTCATAAATGAGCCTTCGGTAGATTGAGGTTCGGTCCGCGGCGCCAGCACCTGCGCACGCGAACGGTGGCGCCGCTTGCAGGACACCTGACACCAGAGATGCCGGTAGCGGGTGATCAAACCGTGAGATGTCGTCGGGCCTCGGGCGTATCCAACGTCTCTGGCGGCCCCTCGTGCACCACGGCGCCGCGATCCATGATGTAGACGTGATCGGCGAGTCCCCGGCAGAAATCCAGATATTGCTCGACCAGCAGGATCGCCATTCCGGTCGAATCCCGGAGGTAGCGGATCGCCCCGCCGATATCCTTGATGATCGAAGGCTGAATGCCCTCGGTCGGCTCGTCGAGCACCAGGATCTTCGGCCGCGTCACCAGCGCCCGGCCGATCGCCAATTGCTGCTGCTGCCCGCCGGAGAGGTCGCCTCCGCGACGCCCGAGCATCGAACGAAGAACCGGAAAGAGATTGAAGACGTCCTCCGGTATCGAGCGATCGCCCCGCTTCAGCGGGGCGAAGCCGGTTTCGAGATTCTCCTTCACCGTGAGCAGCGGAAAAATCTCACGGCCCTGCGGCACGTAGCCGATGCCTTCCTTGGCACGGCGGTAGGGCGCCATACCCGCGAGTGCTACGCCGTTGAAGCCGATCGCGCCGGCGCTAACCGGATGCTGACCGGTAACGGCCCGGAGCAGGCTCGACTTGCCGACGCCGTTGCGGCCGAGCACGCAAGTGATCCTGCCCATCTCGGCGGTGATCGACACGTTGCGCAGCGCCTGCGCGGCACCGTAGTGAAGATTGACGTTTTCGACGCTCAGCATGGCGCGCCCTCCTATGACGTTTGCTGGATGGGGCATTACCGGCCGAGATAGTTCTCGATGACCTTCGGGTCGCTGCTGACGAAGTCGATCGAGCCTTCCGCCAGCACCGCGCCCTCAGCAAGGCAGGTAACCTTGACCCCCAATTCGCGGATGAAGCCCATGTCGTGCTCGACGACCACCACGGATCGGGTCTTTGCGATCTCCTTGAGCAGAACCGCAGTCTCGGCCGTTTCCGCATCCGTCATCCCGGCGACCGGCTCGTCGACGAGCAGCAGTTCCGGCTCCTGGGCAAGCAGCATGCCGATCTCCAGCCACTGCTTCTGGCCGTGCGAAAGGTTGGCGGCGAGATCGTCGCGACGCGTAGAAAGCCGGACGGTCGCAAGGATTTCCTCGATCCGGGCCTTGTCCTCGGCCGTCAGCCGATAGAACAGGGTCGCGAAGACGCCTCGTCTTCGGTTCAAGGCGAGTTCAATATTGTCCCACACCGTATGGCTTTCGAAGACCGTCGGCTTCTGGAACTTTCGGCCGATGCCGAGCGAGGCGATCTCAGCCTCGTCCTTCTTCGTCAGGTCGATCCCGCCCTTGAAGAAGATCTGCCCCTCGTCGGGTCGGGTCTTGCCGGTGATGATGTCCATCATCGTCGTCTTGCCGGCCCCGTTCGGGCCGATGATCGCCCGCAGTTCGCCGGGTTCGATGACGAAGGAGAGCGCGTTCAGCGCCTTGAAGCCGTCGAAGGAGACGGAGACGCCATCGAGATAGAGAAGGCTGGTCGGTTTGGTCTGGCCGATCGTCTGGTTCATGTCGCCTACTCCGCCGCCATGGGTTCAACAGCAAGATTGTCCGGCGTTTCGTCCGCCCGCGCCCTACGCTCAGCACGCCGGCGGGCGAAATAGGCGCTGGCCGTTCCGACGACGCCCTTAGGCAGGAACAGGGTGACGAGCACGAAAAGACCGCCGAGCGCGAAGAGCCAGAATTCCGGGAAGGCTGCGGTGAATATGCTCTTGCCGCCATTGACGAGGATGGCGCCGACGATCGGGCCGATCAGCGTGCCGCGCCCGCCAACCGCCGTCCAGATCACCACCTCGATCGAATTGCCGGGTTCGAACTCGCCGGGATTGATGATGCCGACCTGTGGCACGTAGAGCGCGCCGGCGATGCCTGCCATCATTGCCGAGACGGTGAAGGCGAAGAGCTTGATGTGCTCCACCCGATAACCGAGGAAGCGGGTCCTGCTCTCCGCATCGCGCACCGCCACGAGCACCTTGCCGTATTTGGAACGCACGATCGCCGAGGTGAGAATGAGGCAGAGCGCCAGCATCAGCGCCGAGGCAGCAAAGAGTGCTGCACGCGTACCGTCGGCCTGGATGCTGAAGCCGAGGATATCCTTGAAATCGGTCAACCCGTTGTTGCCGCCGAAGCCCATATCATTGCGGAAGAAGGCGAGCAGCAGCGCATAAGTCATCGCCTGGGTGATGATCGAGAGATAGACGCCGTTGACGCGCGAGCGGAAGGCGAACCAGCCGAAGACGAAGGCAAGTAAGCCCGGAACCAGCACCACCATCAGTGCGGCGAACCAGAACATGTCGAAACCATACCAGAACCAGGGCAGCTCCTTCCAATTGAGGAACACCATGAAATCCGGCAGCAGCGGATTGCCGTAGGAGCCGCGCGCGCCGATCTGGCGCATGAGATACATGCCCATGGCATAGCTCCCGAGCGCGAAAAAAGCGGCATGCCCAAGCGAAAGAATGCCGCAGAAGCCCCAGACAAGATCGAGCGCCAGCGCCAGCAGCGCATAGGTAAGATACTTGCCGAACAGCGAGACCAGGTAGGTCGGCACGTGCAGCGGATGGTCGGGCGGCGTCAAAAGGTTGAGCGCCGGAACGAGGATGGCCAAGCCGACAAGGATCGCCACGACGACGAGGATGCTGCGGTCCAGCGATTTCATCAGAAACGAGGTGATCATGCTTCGACCGCCCTTCCCTTGAGTGCGAAGAGCCCGCGCGGTTTCTTCTGGATGAACAGGATGATCAACACGAGCACGAGGATCTTGCCGAGCACGGCGCCGGCATAGGGCTCGAGGAACTTGTTGAGGATGCCGAGCGAGAAGGCGCCGACAAGCGTGCCCCAGAGATTGCCGACCCCGCCGAAGACGACGACCATGAAGCTGTCGATGATGTAACCCTGGCCGAGATTGGGCGAGACATTGTCGATCTGCGACAGCGCCACTCCTGCCATGCCAGCGATGCCGGAGCCGAGTGCAAAGGTCAGAGCGTCGACCAAGGGCGTGCGGATGCCCATGGATGATGCCATGCGACGGTTCTGAGTCACGGCCCGCATCCGCAGGCCCATCGATGTCCGTTTCAACAGGAACAGCAGAGCGGCAAAGACGGCCAGCGCAAAGACGATGATCCACAGCCGGTTCCAGGTGATCGTCAGCCCGCCGAGATCGAAGGCGCCGGACATCCAGGAGGGATTGCCGACCTCACGGTTGGTCGGCCCGAAGATCGAGCGCACCGACTGCTGCAGGATCAGCGACAAGCCCCAGGTGGCAAGCAGGGTTTCCAGCGGGCGGCCATAGAGGAAACGAATGACGCCGCGTTCGATTGCAAGGCCGACGGCCCCGGTGACGAGAAAGGCAAGCGGCAAGGCGATCGCCAGCGACCAGTCAAAAAGCGCGGGATAGGAATTGCGCACGACCTCCTGCACCATGAAGGTCGTGTAGGCGCCGAGCATGACCATCTCGCCATGGGCCATGTTGATGATGCCCATGACGCCGAAGGTGATGGCAAGCCCGATCGCCGCCAGCAGCAGAACGGAGCCGAGCGACAGGCCGTACCAGACATTCTGGCCGGCGCTCCAAAGCGCCTGGGTCTGTTCGATGCGGGCGATCGCCGCCTCGATATCGGGTTTGAGGGAAGCATCGGCAGTGGCCAGCGCGGATGTCAGAACGGCAAGCCCGTTGCGCCCATTGCCCTCGGCAAGGAGTGTTATCGCCTGGCGCTTTTCATCGTCGCCTCGCTCCGACAGGAGGAGCGTCACGGCTCTCGCCTCGTCGAGAACCCTGCGAACTGTTGCATCCTTTTCGGTCGCAATGGCCGTCTCGATCGCATCGAGCGCATCGGCATCCGGCGTCTGCAGCATCGACTGCGCCGCCTTCAGTCGGGCCCCGGCGTCATCGCTGAAAAGGGTCAGGCCGCCGAGCGCGCTACGAACCGCGCGGCGCACGGCATTGTTGACCTTGACCTTCTGCATCGCCGCTTTCGGCGCTTCGCCGGCTTCCATGCCTGTCGCGGGATCGACGAGCAACAGGTCCGCGCCTTGCGCCTTGACGAGGAAGACCTTGCCGTCGGACTTGCGCTGGTAGAGTTCCCCCTCGCCCAACGCCTCCAACACGGGAATGACTTTGACATTGCCGGTCTTGGCGAGCGCCGAGATCCGCTCGTCCATATCCGAGAGTTTCGCGGCGCCGAGCTGGTCGACCAGCGCGCCAAGGTCGTCCGCCGCACGCAGACCGACCACGTGGGTCGATATCAACAGGCACAGCGCAACAAACAGGATCTGCAGAATTCGGTACATTACCCTCTCGCTCGGGTCTTGCCGTGTCGCGTGGGCGACGGGCGTTTCGGTCGAGGATTTCACGTTAAGATCCCTCCGCCCGGCCGCATCATCGGACGGAGGGATGCTTGCCCCCGGATTTCGTCATGCAAGGATTGGCCGGGCGGACTGCCCGCCCGGTCTATGACTCGGTGACGAAATCAGGAGCCTTTGCCGCCGCATTTGCCGGTGGCGACGTTGAAGTTGCCGCACGACATCGGCGCGCGCCAATCGGAGATCAGGTCCTTGGAGTCGGGCAGATAGTCGGACCATTCGTCGCCGACGACGAGCCCGGGGGTTTCCCAGACGGTCTCGAACTGGCCATCGCCCTGGATCTCGCCGATCAGCACCGGCTTGGTAATGTGGTGGTTCGGCATCATCGTCGAATAGCCGCCCGAAAGGTTCGGCACGGAAACGCCTATCATCGCGTCGAGGACCTTATCCGTATCGGTGGTGCCGGCCTTCTCGACGGCCTTCAGCCACATGTTGAAGCCGATATAATGCGCTTCCATCGGGTCGTTGGTCACGCGCTTGTCGTTCTTGGTATAGACCTTCCAGGTTTTGATGAACTCGGCATTGGCCGGTGTGTCGACCGACTGGAAATAGTTCCACGCCGCGAGATGTCCGACCAGCGGCGTGGTATCGAGGCCGGCGAGTTCCTCTTCGCCAACCGAGAAGGCGACGACCGGGATATCCTCGGCCTTCACGCCCTGGTTCGCCAGTTCCTTGTAGAAGGGTACGTTGGCGTCCCCGTTGATGGTCGAGACGACGGCGGTCTTCTTGCCGGCCGAACCGAACTTCTTGATGTCGGAAACGATCGTCTGCCAATCGGAGTGACCGAAGGGCGTGTAGTTGATCATGATGTCTTCGGGCTTCACGCCCTTGGAGATCAGATAGGCCTCGAGGATCTTGTTGGTCGTGCGCGGATAGACATAGTCGGTGCCGGCGAGCACCCAGCGCTCGACGCTTTCGTTCGCCATCAGATAATCGACGGCCGGGATCGCCTGCTGGTTCGGCGCGGCACCGGTATAGAAGACGTTGCGCTGGCTTTCCTCGCCCTCGTACTGGACCGGATAGAAGAGGATCGAATTCAGTTCTTCAAACACCGGCAGCACCGACTTGCGCGATACCGAGGTCCAGCAGCCAAAGACCGCCGAAACCTTGTCGACCGAGACCAGCTCGCGCGCCTTTTCGGCAAAGAGCGGCCAGTCGGACGCCGGGTCGACGACGACGGCTTCAAGTTTTTTGCCGAGCAGGCCGCCCTTCTTGTTCTGCTCGTCGATCAGCATCAGCATGGCATCTTTCAGCGTCGTCTCGGAGATCGCCATGGTGCCGGAAAGCGAATGCAGGATGCCGACCTTGATCGTGTCATCGGCGGCGAAGGCGCCGTTGAACGCCGTCGTCGACAGGACGGCAGCCAGGAATGCGCCGGTGACGCTTGCCTTGATATTCATCTGATGGAACCCCTCTCGTTCTGGAGCAACTGGGCTTTCGGTGCTTTTTAGCCGTTGCTTGAGGGGATCATCGGACAGCCACGCTGCACTGCACATACGTCATTCTACGTAGGCGCCGGGGGCAAAGAGGAACGGCCGACGATGGGAAGGCCGAAGCTCACGCACAATTGCGCCGTCATGCTTGACCTTACCACCGTTGGAAGCTCTAGAAACGGACAAGCCAACGGCATCGGACCGAGCGATCGCGTCACGGAATCGACGTGAATCGACTGTCAGCAAAGGCTGGCAACGACAGCAACGGTCGTGCTTGCGCCGAGGGCAGGGTGTTTCAAATCTCGGGGCCGACAGGCATGACGTCTTCATTGCATTCCCATTGGGACTTCGCCCGCGAGATGCGTTCGATCCTGCTTCGCTTCGTCGCTTTCGCCATCCTGCTCGCAAACCTCCTGCTCGGCGGCAACGAGGGCGCAGAACGGATGCACGCGATCGTCGTCGTCAGCTATCTCGCGATCAGCATCGCCTCCGTGGCGACGGCCCGCTACCTGCCTGGCCGTTCGAGGCTGAAGACCTTTTTCGTGGTCCTCGACGCCCTGTTGGTCGCGCTGCTGCTCTATGCACACATCCTCGCCGGGCCGGTAACGGAAAACCACAATCTGACGACCACGGGCCTGGTCGTCGCCTTTATCCTGCTCGTCCATGTCGGCCTGCAGCTCGAACGTCGGCTCGTGCTCATCTTTTCAAGCATCGTGCTCGTTGCCTGGGTGGCGATGCTCGCAACGACCGCCGCGAGGCATCAGGCCGCCGGCACGCTTTCCCTGCTCGGGTCGTTCTTCAACCAGGATCTCGGCCTGACTGTCAGCTTCGGTTTCACTGCCTTTGCCATCTATCTTCTCGCGCGCGATCACGACCGCACCCGAAAGGAGGCGCTGAAAGCGGATCAACGACGCCAGAACCTCTCCCGGTTTTTCTCGCCGCTGGTGGTCTCGGCGCTGCAGGAAAAAGGCGATGCGCTCGGCCTCGAACGCCGAGACGCTGCGATCATGTTCGTCGACCTGCGCGATTTCACCCTATTTTCCGAGACAGCCCCTGCTCCTGAACTCGCCTTGGTCCTGGCGGAGTATCGTCAGCTCGTCTCGCAGACGATCTTCGAGCATGGCGGCACGGTGGACAAATTCATTGGCGACGGTGTGATGGCCGTCTTCGGCCAGCCGAGGCCCATGGACGACGACGCAGACCGGGCGATGGCCTGCGCGCTTGATCTCGTCGACGCGCTCAACGACTGGAAGAACCACAATGCGCTAAACGGCCACCCCGCCCTCGATGCCGGCATCGGCCTGCATCACGGCAAGGTGGTCGGCGGTGTGCTCGACAGCGGTTGCCACAGCGAATTCACCGTGATCGGCGATGCGGTCAATGTCGCCCAGCGCCTGGAAAGCCTGTCCAAATCGCTCGACGCGCCTTTGGTGGTATCGGCCGCGCTGATGGCGCGCCTCGGGGCCCCCGTTCCGCCCGCCAACTGGGTGGCGCAGAACGACGTCTCGCTACCCGGCCGCAGGGTCCCTGTCGATGTCTGGTATTTGCCCCGCCACGCCGGCGGCATGTCCGCCGCGTCGACGTCCCCCTATGAGAGCGGCACCATGCAAACCGCTCTCAGGGGACCGGTTTTCCAATCAAACGATACCGACACCCGCCCGGGATAGTCCATGCCTCGTCGCTTACCGGCCACCGAGGCTGAGCTTGAAGCGTGTGGTGAAATCGCCGCCCCACCACATGGGAAAGTTGGTGCCCCACTTGTTGTTGTGGATGTTGAAGCGAACCCCTTCGGAGTAGTCGGGTAGATCCTTGCAGAAGGCCATGAACGGCCAGGTCTGAGGTGCGGCGAGCGGCGTGTCGAGGTTCTCGACCAAAAGTTCTGTGCGCTCTTCCGTTCGCCCGCGGACAGCCGTGACCGCCTGAAGTTGGGCACCGCCGGCACGGGCGAAATTGTCGGTCGCGTGCCACAGGCCCATTTTGCGCACGCTCCATGCGGAACGGCCCTCGGGCGTGAACGACAGGAAACTTGCTTCCGGGATACGGTTGGCATTCTTGCCGTAGAGCGTCAGCCGGATTTCCAGGCCCGTGTCTCCGACTGAAAAGTCCAGTGCGATTTCAGCCGGCGAGCCGAATTGCTCGACCGCCTCGGCCGGCATTGCCGCGACGATCGACGTCGCCGTTGTGCCCCGAAGCTTGGGTGAATAGGTTTGCGAACGGGCCTCCGCGACCTGGGCAAGCCCGGGCTTGTCATGATCGAGCACCGCCCAGTCCATCCAATGCGTCAGGTAGGTATCCATGTGACGGCGCACATCGCCGGCATCATAACTTTCGTAGCGATAGGCGATCAGCGAACCGTTGGCGCCGCGGATCGACCGGCCGTCTGGCGCTGTCAGCGCGGCAACGTCGCCCGTTACCGGATCGAGGTCGATGACCCAGCCGCCAACTTCAAGTCTTGCTGCAACACTGCCGGGTTCAGGCAGCGCCGGGACGGCAAGCTCGGCAAGCGCCGCTTCGGCGCGCGCGGCATCCTCCGCATCCAGCTCCGCAACGGCCTGGTCGAGATAGGCGCGCTGCTCCGCCCAGGATGCCTCCGTATAGTGGAAACGAGGATCCGTCTTTCGCGCCGCCTCGAAAGCCGGGCGCGCCCAGGCCTTTTCGTCGCGCAGGAAAGACTTGATATCGACGCCGCAGGTGTGTTCGGCAACCAGCGCCAGCTTGCGCCCGAAGGCCTGACGGCTCGCCGTCATCCGCTCCTCAGCGAAGCGACCGTAGAGCCGCTGCAGTGCGAGATAGCGGGAGATCTTTTCCGGATCGGTGCCGCTGCCGTGGATCCAGCTATCGCCGAGTTCCTTTTCCACGACCGGGAAGCGCTCGCGCGCTTCCCACATCAATGCGCCGTAGTCCTCAAGCGTCGCGGCGCGCACGCTGGCGCCGGACTCGTGCTTCAGGATCTCGCGATAGGCTTCGGCCGTCTGCGACACGCTCTGCGGTCCGATATTGTCGCTCGTATGGGCGAAGCTCAGTCCGTCGGAAATCCCCTCCGGGAAATAGGTCTCGCCATAGGAGCGCTGGTACATGACGACAATCTCCTCGCCGCCGGGCGCCCGCCAGCGGAAAACGTCAGGGATCTCCGGCGGCGGTGAGGCCGAGTTCACGCCGATATGCAGGAAGCGGATGCCGGCCTCGGCCAACAGCGGCACCATGCCGAGCGTATGACCGGGCACGTCGGTCATCTTGGCAGCGATCGTCTTCAGGCCAAAGCGGCGATCAAGCTCCCGCGCATAGGAAAGCCCAGCGCGGAAAAGGTCCGGCGACATCAGCTCAGTATGGGTGGTGAAGGGTAGCGCGTGCCAGCGGATCAGGCCGCGCTCGATCGCCTGCTCCAGCCGGGCGACTTCCTCTTTCGAACGTGAGTTGAGATGGTCCCAGATGAGCCAGGCGCCGGTCGTCCAGATGAACTGCGGCTCGTTCGGGTTCTCGGTGTAGAAGTGCGCACCGGTTTCGATCGCCTGCGGAATGAACCGCTCGTGATACTGCTTACGGATCTTCTCGGCGTGATCGGTGAAGCCGATGTCGAGATGGGTCTTGAAGACGACGTGGATGCGTTTTTCGGTCATGTTCGCTACCTTCAGCCGACAGTGCCCCGCACGATCAGGCGGGTATTGAGTGTCTCGGTAAGCGGCTCGGCATCGGGTGCCCTGAGCCGCATGAGGATGAGGCGGACGAGCGCGCGCACCCGTTCCTCGAGGTCGATACGCACGGTGGTGAGGTTGTAGCTCTTCCAGTGCGCCTGCGGGATGTCGTCGAAACCGACGACCTTGACGTCGTCGGGCACCGAAAGGCCGAGCTCGTGGCGCAGCGCGTCGATCGCACCGAAGGCGCCGACGTCGTTGGCCGCGAAGATCGCGTCCGCACCATCGCCGATCCGGAAGAGGTCGAGCGTCGCCTGATAGGCTGTGTCATAGGTGTAATCACCCGCAAGCACGATCGGCGCATCCATGCCGCGTTCGGCGAGCGTCTCCTTCAGCGTGCGCTCGCGCTCGGCATTGGCGAGTGACTGCGCCTTGCCGCCGAGGTAGGCGATGCGGCGCGCGCCGTAACCCTGAAGCAATGCAACGGCCTGCTCGATGCCGTTCTTCTGTCGGACAAGCAGCCGATCGTAGAGCGTGCCCGAAGCCGCGCCCGCGAACTGCTCGACGTCGTCGTAGATGACGTAGATCGGCACGGCGCGATCGAGAAAACCACAGAGCACATCAGGCAGGATGTTCTCGGTAAAGGCGATCACCGAGTCCGGATTGAAGCCGCGCATATAGGTGAGCAGCCGCGGATCCATGCTGAAATCGGCCTTCACCTTGAAGAGCAGCGTCGCGAAGCCTTCTGCCTGAAGCGCGGTCGTCAGCGCGTCGATCTCCTGGCTCTCCCAGGGACTGCAGACGTCGGGCACGATCATGCCGACGAGGTGCGAACGTCCGGTCACCAGCGAGCGCGCCGCCATGTCGGGCGTATAGTTCAATTCGCGCGCCACTTGCAGGATGCGGTCACGCTTCTCCGGCTTCAGCGAAGCGTTCGGGTTGAAGGCCCGGGACACCGCCACGCGGGAAACATTAGCCGCGCGCGCCACCTGGTCTGCGGTGGCTCGGGCGGCTTTCTTGTCGGTGCGTTCGTTCATCTATCCGTCACAAAATGAAAACGTGTTCAATCTCAAAAGAGAGCAACTCGCCGAATTCGTCAAGCGGAATAAGAATTCCCGCAACAATCGCAGAAAGAACGTATGGTCCATGTTGACAAAGATGAAAGCGTGTTCATTCTTGGCCTGTCGGGACAGTGGACCTGGAGGAGGGCCGGACTGTCGCAGCCAGACACATGGGTCCTTGATGAGGACCACCGGGAGGAGAAAACATGCGTACCAGGTTTCATTCCCTTTTGCTCAGCGCAGCCGCGGCCATCGCCTTTGCCGCGCCGGTGAGCGCCACCGAACTCAACATCACCTGCCGCTGCATCATCGGCGGCGTAAACAGCGGCATGGCCGAGTGGATCGAAAAGAAGGTCATTCCGGCCTTTACCGAGAAGATGAAGGCCGAAGGCAAGGACGTCACCGTCAAGCTCACCCAGTTCGGCGGCGAGGACGAACAGCTGACGCAGCAGCTCGCGCTCGATTTCTCCACCGGCGCCGGCCCTGATGTCTCCGGCTTCGACGGCTTCCTGATCCCGAGCTTCGTCCAGGGCAATCTCCTGAAGTCGCTCGAGGAAGTGGCCGGCCCAGACGTTCCGAAGTGGGAGGGCTGGCAGCATATCTCCGACGGCACCAAGGCGCTGATGAGCTACCAGGGCAAGCCCTATGGCATCGCGCTCGGCACCGACGCCCGCATGATCTTCGTGCGCAAGGACCTGTTCAAGTCGGCCGGCCTCGATGCCGACAGCTGGCAGCCGAAGTCCTGGGATGAGTTACTCGACGCCGCCCGCAAGATCAAGGCGGCCGCCCCCGACAGCTTCCCGTTGCAGCTCAACGCCGGCGTCTCCATGGGCGAGGCGACCACGATGCAGGGCTACTGGATGGCGCTGCTCGGCACCGGCGAACAGGTCACCGACGACAGCGGCAAATATATCGTGTCGAGCCAGGGCATCCTCGACACGCTGAAGCTCTACAAGACCATCTATGTCGACGACAAGCTCGGCGACCAGCGCGCGCAGCTGCTTGCCGACGGCCGCAACCGCACCTTCGCCAATTTCCGCGATGGCAAGACTGCGATGCTCGTCGAGGGCGACTGGTTCTATCGCTCGGTCACAGCACCCGGCGCCGAATTCGCCGTCGCCGATCGCGACAACACCATGACCTGGAAGAAGATGCCCGCCGCAGCACCCGGAAAGGGCTTACGCGGCCAGGATTTCGTCACGATGTCCGGCGGCACCGGCTTCGTCATCAATCCGCATACGGACGCGCCTGCCGAATCCTGGGCGCTGCTCTCGTTCATGAACAGCAAGGAGCAGCTCGACGCGTTCCAGGAAATCCAGCCGGCCATCCGTATCCGCGACGACGTGGCGATCCCGAACTCGCCGTTCCTGACGGAAACGGCAACGACGCTGCTGCCGATCACCACGGCCCGTCCGAACGACGCCAATTACAACAAGGTCTCGACCGAGATCCAGCGCATGACCGAAAGCGTCGTTTCCGGCGAGCTCTCGCCCGAGGACGCGATGGCCCAGTACAAGGCGGCCGTCATCGCCATCGTCGGCGAAGAAAACACCGTCAGCACGCTCTAAAGCCAATGCGGGATGTGGCCGCAACGGGGCCCTCATCCCGCTTCGATCCAACGACAGAGCGCCCGGCTGCCATCCGTGGCCGGGCTCCCGATCCAGGATATGGGCATGAAACGCGCATGAAGAAATTCTCCCTGCTTTCGACGCGCGCCGGCGCGCTTTTCCTGGCACCGGCCACGGCCCTCGTCGGGGTCTTCGTCATCGTTCCCTTCTTCTGGGTGATCTTCGTTTCCTTCACCAACCGCACACTGCTCGGCCGCACGGCCGTCGACCCCGATTTCGTCGGCCTGCAGAACTATTTCGCGCTCTTCAATCCGGCGACCTTCTTTACCCGCGGCCAGTTCGGGTTTTCGCTGATCCTGACGATCCAGTTCGTGCTGCTCTCGGCGCTGATCGGCCAGGCGCTGCTCGGGCTGCTGCTCGCCTGGCTCAGCCAGACGGTCACGCCGACGCTCAAATCCTTCCTGCAGACCGCGGTCATCGCCGCCTGGATCCTGCCGGAGGTGGTGATCGGCTTTGCCTGGTTCGCGTTCCTCGATTACGACAACGGCACGCTCAACATGATCCTGCGCGGCCTCGGTCTGCCGCCGGGCGATTGGCTGCTGCAACAACCGTTCTGGGTGATCGTGTTCTTCAACACCTGGCGGGGCGCCGCCTTCTCGATGATGCTGTTTAATTCGGCCTTCCAGTCGATCCCGCCGAGTTATTTCCAGGCAGCCGATGTCGCGGGCGCCACCTCGTGGCAGAAGCTGCGCGACATCGCGTTGCCGCTGATCCGCGGTCATGTCGTCACCGATCTCATTCTCATCACCATGTGGACCTTCAACGTCTTCACGCCGTTCCTGCTCACCCACGGCGGTCCGTCCTACCGCACCGAGATTCTCTCGATCTACACCTACCGCATCGCCTTCAAGGATTTCGAGTTCGGCAAGGGTGCTGCCGTCGGCGTCGTCATCATGCTGATCAACCTGGCATTCGCGCTCGTCTACCTCCGCCTTGCCCACAGGAAGCCGGTGGAGGCGGAATGATGCGCAAAGCTCCCAACATCTTCGTAAGGCGCACGGTCTTCTCCGCTGCCGCCACCTTCCTCGGCACTGTCTTTGCGCTGCCGCTCGTCTGGTTCGTCTTTGCGCCGTTCAATGCGCGCGCCGAACTCGGGCTTGCCATCCCCTCGCCCTTCACATTGTCGAACTTCACCACCGTCTTCCAGAACACCTTCGCGATGCAGGCTTTGCTCAACAGCCTCATCCAGGCAGCAGGCGGCGTTGTGCTGGTCGGTGGGGCGGCAACGCTTGCGGCCTATGCGCTGTCGCGCTCGCCGATCCCGGGCAAGGGCGCCGTCACCTATATCCTGCTGTTGTTCTCGTCAGTGGTTTCAGGCTCGGCGGCGATGGTGCCGATCTTCCTGATCATCTCGGCCGCGGGCCTGATCGACACCCATCTCGCCGTCATCCTCGTCTTTGCCGGCGGCCTGCTGCCGACGGCGATGTTCATCCTCAGGGACTTCATCGACGCCATTCCGCGCTCCTATGAGGAAAGTGCCATGGTTGCGGGCGCTTCGCCGCTCCAGGCCTTTTTCGATGTCGCGCTGCCGGTCATTCGGCCCGGCATCGTCGTGGTCGTCGTCTGGGCCTTCGTCAACATCTGGGGCAGCTTCCTGATCCCCTTCATCCTGTTGCGCAGCGACAAGCTGATGCCTGCCTCGGTCGCCATCTACTCGTTCTATTCGGAAGCCGGAACGCCGATCGTCACACTGCTCGCCGCCTATTCGCTGATCTATTCGCTGCCGGTCATCGCCCTCTATCTCTTCGTGAATTGGAAATTCGGTTTCCGGTTCTTCGGTGGCATCAAGTCGTAATCGGAAACCCGCCATGGCCTCTGTCGAATTCCAGAACATCTCCAAGACCTTCGGCGCTTTCGTCGCGGTGCCCGATATCAGTTTCCAGATCGCTGACGGCGAGTTCATCTGCCTGCTCGGCCCGTCGGGCTGCGGCAAGACGACCAGTCTCCGCATGATCGCCGGCCTTGAAACGCCGAGCTCCGGCCGGGTGATGATCGGCGGCAGGGACGTTACCTACCTGCATCCGAAGGACCGCGGCATTTCCATGGTCTTTCAGGATTATGCGCTCTATCCGCACATGAACATCGCCGACAACATCGCCTATCCCTTGAAGGTGCGCGGCGAGCAGGAGACCAAGCGCCACGCCCGCGCCAAGGAGGTGGCCGACGTCTTAAAGATCGGCGATCTCCTGAAGCGGTTGCCGAGCCAGATTTCCGGCGGCCAGCAGCAGCGCACGTCGCTGGCGCGTGCGTTGGTGTACCCGAGCGAAGTCTATCTCTTCGACGAGCCGCTTTCGAACCTCGATGCCAAGCTGCGCCTCGAAGCCCGCGGCTTTCTCAACCATCTGCAGCGCGACATGGGCATGACCGCCGTCTACGTCACCCACGACCAGGCCGAAGCCATGGCGCTCGCAACCCGCATCGCCGTCATGGATAAGGGACGGATCGTGCAATTCGCTCCGCCGATCGAGATTTATCGCCGGCCGGCGACCACTTTCGTCGCCAATTTCGTCGGCAACCCGCCGATGAACCTGGTTCCGGTCGAGGCGTCCGTAGGCGACGGCGCGCTGCATCTGCGCGCCGACGGCCTGCAGCTCGCACCGATCGAACTTACCGACGGCATCGCCAAGGCGGCGAGGGCCGGCAGGATGACGCTCGGCATCAGACCAGAGCATCTGCGCATCGCCGCGGCAGGCGACCAGAATGTGGTTTCCGGCGAACTCTTCGCCAACGAAAACATGGGGCCGGAAAGCCTCGTCACGTTGGAGCGCGGCGACAACGGTCGCGTCACCGCGCGCATCTTCACCGACGACGAGATCAAGGTCGGAACCTCAGTCCATCTCGCCTTCGACGCCAGGCACATCACCCTCTTCGACGATAGCGGCGCCCGCATTCCCGCGGCAGACGAACGCTGAGGCCGCCATGCAGGAATTTTCGGTGCGGATCACCCGTAAGCATCAGGCTGCCGATCCCTATTTCTATCTGCCCTTCGAGGTGCCCGAAGGTGTAACGCGCATCGACGCGACGCTCAGCTATCCGAAGTCAGAGGCATGCATCATCGATCTCGGCGCGCTTGATCCGCGGGCGACCGAGTATCCGACCAGCCAAGGTTTTCGCGGCTGGAGCGGTGGCGCGCGTGACCGTTTCTTCATCGCCACCGACGACGCCACGCCCGGCTACATTCACGGCGAGATGCCGCCCGGCCAGTGGAAGGTCATGCTCGGCCTCTACAAGATCCCCGAAGAAGGCGCCGAGGTTCGCGTGACGGTCGATTTCGACAGAAGCCCGCGCTCCATCGTGCCGCAGCCGGAAAGAACGTTCCCCGTACGCAAACAGTCCGGATGGTATCGCGGCGATCTGCACTGCCACACCTTCCACTCGGATGCGGCTGGCTCGCCCGAACTGCTGCACGCCGCCGCCAAACAGGCGGGTCTCGATTTTCTTGCGGCCGCCGACCACAACACCATCACCCAGCGGCGCTACTTCCATCCGCATTCCTCCGCCGACCTCGTCTTCATCCGCGCCATGGAAATCACCACCGCCGTCGGCCACGCCAATGTCTTCGGCGTCGACGACTGGATCGATTTCCGCATGACGAGACCCGAGCACGCCCATACGCTCGAACGTCTCGTGCATGAGCGCGGCGGCCTGCTCTCGGTCAACCACGACAAGCCGACCATCCCCTGGGATTACGATCTGCCTAAGATCGACTGCATGGAGGTCTGGCAATCCCATTGGCTTGCCTGGAACTGGGTATCGCTCGAGCGCTACCAGCAGCGGCTCGCCTCCGGTCTGAAGATCTCGGCGATCGGCGGCAGCGACTTCCATCAGCCGGCGCGATTGATGCCGGAGGGCCCCCTGGTGCTCGCCCGCCCGACGACGGTGCTCTTTCTCGAAGAACTTTCGGAAGAGGCCGTGCTCGGCGCGATGAAATCCGGCCACTGCTATGTCACCGAAGGCCCAACGGGACCGCATCTGGAACTCACCGCCAACGGCCAGCCCATGGGATCGACCGTCACCGGGCAAGTTGCGGCAGAGGCTTTGGTTCGCGGCGCCAAGGGCGACAAACTCGTATGGCTCGACGCCTCGGGCATTATTGGCGAACAAACAATCGAAGCCGACGACTGGACTGGGCGCTGCACCGGTTCGCCTTCTCTTTTCCTGCGTGCTGAGATCGTTGCTGTCGCGAGCCGAGACGCCATCGTCGCTGCTTTCCGCGAGGCGCTGCCCGGAAATAGCCTGCCGTGGCAACTCTCCAATGACGATCTCGCGCAGCGCGCGGTTCGCCGCGCCATCAGCAATCCAGTTTATTGCAGCCCCGCCTGACCGCCGAGGCCATCAGACCTCAAATGCGCCCGGATCACCGCATTCGGCTATCCCTATAGCCGAATCCGCTGGTCTCGCTTTTTCTTTGCTGCACCGCACATTTTCGCCACTGCAGCAATTTTAAGCAGAAAACATCTGTGCTAAGAAAAAAGGCAGCCCTCCCTTGACGGCACGTTAGGACCTCCATGGCGGCACGCCAGCGCATCATTCCCGTTCGGCGAGAATACAATCGCTGGGTCGCCAACCAGACGCTGGAAGACTATGCGCTGCGCTTCACCGCCAAAAGCGCGCGCCGTTTTTCCTCCGAACGCATTTCGCAGACAGCCATCGGCGCAATCTCCTTTCTGGCGCTGGAGGCGATCGGCGGCGCCATCACCATGTCCTATGGCACCACCAATGCGATCGTCGCTATTGTCGTTGCGAGCCTGATGATCCTGACGGTCGGCCTGCCGATCAGCCGCTATGCCATCCGCCATGGCGTCGACATCGATCTTCTGACCCGCGGCGCGAGCTTCGGTTATATCGGCTCGACGCTGACTTCGCTGATCTATGCGAGCTTCACCTTCATCCTCTTTGCGATCGAAGCCTCGATCATGTCAGGCGCGCTCGAGCTGGCGCTCGGCATCCCCTTGTGGATCGGCTACATCATCAGTGCCGTCATGGTCATCCCGCTCGTCACCCATGGCGTACGGCTGATCAGCAAGTTCCAGCTGGTGACACAACCCTTCTGGATCGTGCTGAACATCCTGCCTTTCGTCTTCATCGCCCTTGCCGACTGGGAGAAAGTTGGCGCCTGGCTCGCCTATTCCGGCATCCACCATGCGTCCGGCCCACCGGGCACGATCGCCTCGTTCGATCTCGTCGAGTTCGGTGCGGCGTCTGCCGTGATCTTCGCGCTGATGGCGCAGATCGGCGAGCAGGTCGACTTCCTGCGCTTCTTGCCGCCGGACGGGCAGCGCAAGCTGCATCACCGCATCGCCGTGTTCCTCGCCGGCTCTGGCTGGGTGATCGTCGGCGCGCCAAAACTGCTCGCCGGCTCCTTCCTCGTCGTCTTGGCGCTCTCGAGCGGCGTCCCCTCGACCAGAGCCGCCGATCCGGCGCAGATGTACTACACCGCCTTCGGCTACATGATCCCGTCGGAAACGGCGGCACTGCTTCTGATGGTCGCCTTCGTCGTCGTGTCGCAGTTGAAGATCAACGTCATGAACGCCTATGCCGGGTCGCTCGCCTGGTCGAACTTCTTCTCGCGACTGACGCATAGCCACCCGGGCCGCGTCGTCTGGCTGATCTTCAACGTTGCGATCGCGCTTCTGTTGATGGAGCTCGGCATCTACCGGCTACTTGAGGAAACACTCGGCGTCTTTTCGATCATCGCCATGGCCTGGCTGTGCACCATCTCGGCGGACCTCTTCGTCAACAAGCCGCTCGGCCTGTCGCCGCCCGGTATCGAATTCAAGCGTGCGCATCTTTACGACATCAACCCAGTCGGCCTTGGCGCCATGGCGATCTCGGCGACAGTGGCCCTGACGGCGCATTTCGGCGCCTTCGGTGAAATTGCCGCCTCGCTTGCCCCCTATATTGCCCTCGTCGTCGCCTTCATCGCCTCTCCGCTGATCGCCTGGCTGACCGATGGCAAATTCTACCTCGCCCGCAAGCCGCGCAGGAGCTGGGCCAACCGGACCGAGATCACCTGCTCAATCTGCGAACATCCGTTCGAACCGGAGGACATGGCCTGGTGCCCCGCCTATGCGGCGCCGATCTGTTCGCTCTGCTGCTCGCTCGACAGTCGCTGCCACGACATGTGCAAGCCGAAGGCGCGCTTCAACGCCCAGGTCGCAACCGTCGCCAACACCCTGCTGCCGCGCGCCATCACTGAAAAGCTGGCAACGCGCCTTGGTCGCTATGCGATCTCGGCGATCCTCTCGATTGCCGGCATAGGCCTGATCCTGGCAATGATCGCGCATCAGACCGCCGGCGCTTCTCCGGAAAGCGCCGCGGTGGTCGAGCGTACCGTCGCCATCGTCTTTTTCGTCTTTGCCGTGCTCGCGGGCATCGTCTCTTGGTTCTATGTGCTCGCCCATGACAGCCGCGTGGTGGCCGAAGAAGAATCCTCCCGCCAGAACACGCTGCTACTGAAAGAAATCGCCGCCCATAAGAAGACCGATGCGGCCCTGCAGCAGGCGAAGGAGACGGCGGAGGCCGCCAA
Source organism: Sinorhizobium sp. NFACC03 (assembly GCF_900103435.1). Taxonomy (NCBI): domain Bacteria; kingdom Pseudomonadati; phylum Pseudomonadota; class Alphaproteobacteria; order Hyphomicrobiales; family Rhizobiaceae; genus Sinorhizobium; species Sinorhizobium sp. NFACC03. The sequence goes on along the minus strand of NZ_FMXF01000035.1, from coordinate 26,314 downwards.
CCGCGCCAAGAGCCGCTACGTCGTCGGTCTCAGCCATGAGCTCAGAACGCCGCTCAACGCCGTGCTCGGCTATGCCCAGGTGCTTGAGCGCGACGAGACCATACCGCCGGCGCGACAGGGCGCGATCAAGGTCATCAAGCGCAGCGCCGATCATCTCTCCGGCCTGATCGACGGGCTGCTGGATATCTCCAAGATCGAGGCCGGCAAGCTGCAGGTCTATTCCAACGAGATCAACATTTTCGATTTCCTCGACCAGATCGTCGAAATGTTCCGGCCGCAGGCGCAGGCGAAAGGCATCGCCTTTGAGCATGAGCGCGCCGCCAGTCTGCCGCGTTATGTGAAAACCGACGAGAAACGCCTGCGCCAGATCCTCGTCAACCTTCTCTCCAACGCACTGAAATTCACGGAGCGTGGCGGCATTCGCCTGGAGGTCGCCTATCGAAGCCAGGTGGCGACCTTCACCATAGCCGACAGCGGCCGCGGCATTGCCGACAAGGATCTGCCACGCATCTTCGACCCCTTCCAGCGCGGCGAGGCAGAGCATCAAGGCAGCATGCCAGGCCTCGGGCTGGGCCTGACGATCACCCGGCTTTTGACGCAGACGCTCGGCGGCGAAATCGCCGTCACGAGCACGCCTGGCAAAGGCACCACCTTCCGCGTCCGGCTGATGCTTTCGGCCGTCGACCGACCGGCGCTCGCGGCACCCGTCCGGCGCGTCACTTCCTATCTCGGCTCGCGGCGCACGATCGTGGTCGTCGACGACAATGCCGATCATCGCACGCTGATGCGCGAGATCCTGGTGCCCATGGATTTCACGGTCTTCGCAATCCCATCCGGGGCCGATTGCCTGTCCCTCCTTGCGGGCGTCAGCCCTGACCTCTTGCTGATCGACATCTCGATGCCGGGCATGAACGGCTGGGAACTCGCCGCCAGGCTGCGTGAAGCAGGACAAACGGCGCCGATCATCATGCTGTCGGCCAATATCGGCGACGGCTCGACCACCGGCGCCTTCACCGGCCACAACGACACGCTCGCCAAACCCTTCGTCGTCGGCCAACTCGTCGACAAACTTGCGGTGCATCTCGCCTTGACCTGGATCCACGAAGACGAGGAACAGCCGCCTCATGCCGCGCCAACGGTCCGATCGATGACGCGTCCGGATCTTCATCATGTGCAGGAACTGATCCGCCTCGGCGAGATCGGTTACATCAGGGGCATCGAGGCCAAGCTGACGGAGATCGCGCTCGCACCCGAACACCAATCCTTTGTCGAGGAGGCGCGGACCTATGTGCAGGCCTTCGATCTTTCCGGCTACGACGCCTTCCTCAGGAACAACCCCCAAGAAGGAGGCGACGCCCGTGGCTGAGACCTATGACCGCCGCGACATCGTTCTGCTCGTCGATGATTCGCCGGAAGCTCTCGGCTTCCTGACCGAAGCGCTGGAGCAATCGGGCTTCTCCGCGCTGATCGCAACGTCGGGCAACGCCGCGCTTTCGATCGCGGAGCGCATTACTCCCGACGTCATTCTGCTTGACGCGGTCATGCCGGGCATGGACGGGTTCGAAACCTGCCGGCGCCTCAAGGCCAACGCCGCCGTCGGCCAGACGCCGGTACTGTTCATGACCGGATTGACGGAGACCGAACACGTTGTTCGTGCGCTAGAGGCGGGCGGCGTCGACTATCTGACCAAGCCGATCAACATCGACGAGCTTCGGGCCCGTATTCGCGTCCACCTCTCCAACGCCCGTTCGGCCCAGAGCGCGCGGGTCGCGCTCGATGCGGCCGGAAGGCACCTCCTTGCCGTGCGCGCCGATGGCGGCGTCTGCTGGTCGACACCGCAGGCAACCCGACTCGTGAATGCCGCGACCGGCCGAGACGATGGTCTGTCGACCGTTACCAGGCGTATCGCAAGCTGGATGGAAAACCGCACACGCGGCGCGTCATCGCGCGACGAGAGCTTTGCCCTCGACCAGCCCGGCCAGGCGGGCCTGCAGATATCGTTTCTCGGCGCGATCGGACCGAACGAATACCTCTTCCGTTTGACGGCAGAGAACCGGCTGACGGACGACGAAATGCTGCGCCAGCATTTCGCGCTGACACAGCGGGAATCCGAGGTGCTGCTCTGGATCGCCAAGGGAAAGGCGAACCGCGACATCGGCGAGATCCTGGGCCTGAGCGCGCGTACGGTGACCAAGCATCTGGAACAAATCTATGTGAAGCTCGGCGTCGAGAACCGGGCATCGGCCGCCGTCAAGGCAACGCAGGTTCTGCACGGGATCTGAGGCGACGAACGGAACATCTGCCACGCTGACACGTTCGGCTGGTGACCTAGATGCCCACTGATGTACTATTGATGCCGCTGAACGGAGGGTTGCATCCATGCCCCGATGGCTGTTGCTTGTCGTCATGACCGCATGCGCCGCCGGCGTTGCGCGCGCGGACGAGGGCGCGTTCCTGAAGTCCTTGGGCGGGAGCTGGGCGGGCAGCGGCGTCGTCCGTATCCGGACCAATATGTCGCCAGTCAACGTATCCTGCAGCTTCAACTCCGAGGCAACCGGCCTCGCGCTGTCGATGGCCGGTGTCTGCCGAGGCATGTTGCTGATCTCACGCTCCATCGACGCGAAGCTGCGCTATACAGGCTCAACCTATAGCGGCTCTTATCTCGGCCCTCGCGGCGGGCGTGCCGGGCTCGATGGCAGTCGCCGCGGCGATGCGATCAATCTCACCATCCGCTGGGCTAAGGAAGTCAACGGCGACCGCCGCGCCGACCTGACCGTACGCAAGATCGGCGCCGACGGCATGCAGCTGACGACGGTTGATGTCGACCCAGCTTCCGGCAAGCGGGTGGTGACGAGCGAGATCAACCTCAGGCGAAAATAGCGGAGGAAGTGCCGCCCTCTCCGAGAGCGGCCACTCAGCGCAGTCAGGCCGCGGCCGCGGTGCGAGTGTCATAGTCGGTGGTCCATTGCAGCGACGGGCGCTGCCCGCAGCGTTCGACCCACGCCTTGACGACTTCGCTGTCCGGTGTCGCTGCAGGATACCAGGCAAAGGGCGAATGCAGCAGCAGGTCGACCGCCGAGTAGTGTTCGCCCATCAGATAGGGCCTGTCCTTCAGCGCGTTTTCAAGGCGCTGTGCCATCTGTTCCGGACCGCGGAAGGTGGTATCCAGATAGGGGTGCGAAAGCCCCGCCGCCTGCATGATCAGCACCGGCTCGACGACGCCGGCGTACCAGGCAAGCCAGCTCAGATAACGGCCGCGCTGCGGGTCGCCGACAGGCGGCGCCAGCTTCTTTTCCGGGAAGAGATCGGTCAGATACTGAATGATCGCAATGCTTTCCCACAGCACGACGTCGTCATGGACGAGCAGCGGCACCTTGCCTTCCGGATGCGGGTTCGCCGGGTCCTTCCGGCCACTGCCGTCGCCGCGGGTGATGTCGACGATCTTGATTTCGACCTTGTCGAGGGCGTCGAGTTCGCGAAGCAGCGTGATGATGCGCGACGAGCGCGAGCGCGGGGCGTGAAAGAGCGTCAGCATGATGAAGTTCCTCGGTTGCGTTTGCGAATGCGAAACCTATACAGTTGCCCAACTGTCAGTTTCCGTCAGTAGGCTTCGTCTATCTTCAGTCATGGCCCGTAGTGATCGTTTGTTCCGCCTGCTGCAGGCGCTGCGCACCCTCCCTTCCCCAGTAACGGCCGCTCGGCTCGCCGAAGAGACCGGTGTGTCGTTGCGCTCGCTTTACCGGGACATCGACAGCCTGCGTGCCGCCGGCGCCGTCATCGATGGCGAACGGGGCTTCGGCTACCGGCTGACGGAGGACATCGCCTTGCCACCCCAGACCTTCACGCGGCTCGAAATCGAGGCGCTGGTGCTTGGCCTCGCCGAAGTGCAGCACATGGGCGAGCCTGATCTCGCGGCAGCGGCGGGCGCGGTGCTTTCGAAGATCACGGCGACACTGCCCGACCGGGTGCAGCGCCAGGCGCTGCACGCCGCATCGCAGGTCTATCGCTTCGAGCGCCGGGATCCACCGGTGGCCGATGTCAGCCTGATGCGCGAAGCCTGCTGGCAGGAGCGCGCGGTCGTCATCGGCTATGTGGACGCTGGGCAACAGAGGACCGACCGGCAGGTGCTGCCGCTGGCGATCGTCTATCTGGAGCGGGTGCTGGTGCTGCTCGCCTGGTGTTGTCTGAGAGAGGACTACCGCAAATTCCGCGTCGACCGCATCGCCGATGTCCGTATGACGGAAGAGAGTTTCCGCCCGCGCCGGGTGCCTATGCTTAGGGAGTTCATCGCCTACTTGAACGGTAGTGCGCCCGACCGGCCGAAGATGAAGCTGAGCGGGCGATGAGCCCAAACGACGACGCGGCCCGTGTTTCCACGGGCCGCGTTCGGACTGCGCTTAGGCAGTCATGCCTTGGGAGGCAACCTTATTCGGCCGGCTGCAATGCCGGCTGCGGAAGGGCGGCAGGCGCGCGACCGCCGAGGACAGCTGCCATCTGCGCTTCATCGAGTTCACCTTCCCACTTCGCAACGACGATCGTCGCGACCGCATTGCCGACGAAGTTGGTGAGCGCACGGCATTCCGACATGAAGCGGTCGATGCCGAGGATCAGCGCCATGCCGGCGACCGGAACGGCGGGAACGACCGAGAGCGTTGCGGCCAGCGTGATGAAACCGGCGCCGGTGATGCCGGCAGCACCCTTGGAGCTCAGCATGGCGACGAGCAGCAGCAGCACCTGGTCGCCGAGCGACAGTGGAATGTCCATGGCCTGGGCGATGAAGAGGGCCGCAAGCGTCATGTAGATGTTGGTGCCGTCGAGGTTGAAGGAGTAGCCGGTCGGGATGACCAGGCCGACGACCGAGCGCTTGCAGCCGGCCTTTTCCATCTTGCTCATCAGGCCCGGCAGTGCCGCTTCCGACGAGGATGTGCCGAGAACCAGCAGCAGTTCTTCCTTGATGTAGCGGATCAGCGCGATGATCGAGAAGCCATTGTAGCGGGCGACGGCGCCGAGAACCAGGAAGACGAAGAGGAAGGACGTCAAGTAGAAGGTGCCGATCAACATCGCCAGATTGGCGATCGAGGCAACGCCGTATTTGCCGATGGTGAATGCCATGGCGCCGAAGGCGCCGATCGGAGCGGCCTTCATCAGGATGCCGACGAGCTTGAAGACCGGCAGCGTCAGCGCGTGCAGGAAATCGACGACCGGCTCAGCCTTGTTGCCGACCATCGCCAGCGCGAGACCGAAGAGCACGGAGATGAACAGCACCTGCAGGATGTCGCCATCGGCAAAGGCACCGACCAGCGTCGTCGGGATGATGTTCATCAGGAAGCCGGTGATCGTCTGCTCATGTGCCTTCTCGGCATAGGTCGTCACGGCCTTGACGTCGAGCGAGGCGGGATCGATGTGCATGCCGGCGCCCGGCTGCACGACATTGGCGACGATCAGGCCGATGATCAGCGCGAGCGTCGAGAAGGTCAGGAAGTAGATCATCGCCTTGCCGGCGACGCGGCCGACCTTGGCGAGATCGGTCATGCCGGCAATACCGGTCGCGACCGTCAGGAAGATGACCGGCGCAATGATCATCTTGACAAGGCGGATGAAGGCATCGCCGAGCGGCTTCAACTCGGTGCCGAGCGACGGATAGAAATGGCCGAGCAGGATGCCCGCCGCGATCGCCGCCAGCACCTGGACATAGAGATGACGATAGAAAGGTGTCTTGCCGCGCGGTTCCGCGGATTGGTCGATAATCATGATATCCTCCACTGGACCCAGTCCGGCGTCATGCCGGGCCTCCCGGGTCAATTTCCGATGCGCGACAGCTCGGGCTGTCATGAGGATGTCATTTGCAACGGGCGTGCCAATTCTCTGCGGCGAGAGCCAAGCCCTTGAATCGACGTGGATGTTTCGTTCATACGGTTCGACACGCACAAAGAGTTGAGCGGATTTCCGCACAGGTCACCTGGAAGTCTGAGCGAAAAAATGCACAATCGCGCCATGTTCAATGCCTTATCCGCCCCCCTCAATCTGGCAGATCTCGACCGGTCGATGCGCCGCACCTGGCTGGTGTTCGCCGGCTTCGCCATCGCCCTGCTTGTCGCCGCCCTCCTGCTTGCCGGCGAATATGGGCGCAACCGGGCACTCGAAACGGTCGATGCCCAAAGCCGGATCGATGCCAATCTGAAGGCGTCGCTGTTGCGCGCCGTGCTCGAACGCCAACGCTCGACGCCGCTGGTGCTGGCCGACGACGTCGAAGTGAAGGCAGCGCTTTCGACCCACAACGATCAGGCGCTGCAGCGGCTGAACGAGAAACTGCAGGCACTTGCCGCCAACACGGACGCCGCCGTCATCTATGTGATCGGCAACGACGGCGTTGCGATCGCCGCCAGCAATTGGCGTGAGCCGACGAGCTTCGTCGGCAACGACTACGCCTTCCGCGAATATTTCCGCATGGCGATGCGCGACGGCAAGGCCGAGCACTTCGCCATGGGCACCGTCAGCAAGCGGCCGGGTCTCTACATCTCTCGGCGGGTCCAAGGCCCCGGTGCCCCGATCGGCGTCGTCGTCGCCAAGCTTGAATTCGACGATGTAGAAGCTGAATGGCTCGCTTCCGGCAAGCCTGTCTATGTCACCGACCGGCGTGGCATCGTACTCATTACCAGTTTCCCGTCCTGGCGCTTCATGACGACCAGAACCATTCCGCGCGACCGGGTGGCCGCGATCCGCGACAGCCTGCAATTCGGCGACGCCTCGCTGCTGCCGCTGCCGTTCCGCGACATCGAACCCACGAGCGACGGTTCCAGCGAATTGCGGGCGCTACTGCCGGGCGACAGCGAGCAACGATTCCTGCGGGTCGAAACCATGGTTCCGACCACGAGCTGGCGGCTGGAGCAATTGGCGCCATTGGATGGTGCGGTCTCGGCGGCAACCCGCGAGGCCCGGCTGATTGCGCTGGCCGTGATCGTGCCGCTGCTCGCGCTTGCAGCCTTTCTCCTGCGTCGCCGCCAGGCCCTGACCTTGGTTGCGACAAGGGAGCGTGCTGCACGCGATGAACTGGAGCGCCGCGTGGCGGAGCGCACCCATGACCTCAGCCTTGCGCGCGATCATCTCGAAACGGAGATTGCCGACCACCGGCGCACCGGCGAGAAGCTGCAGGCGGTGCAGCAGGAACTGGTCCAGGCAAACCGGCTGGCGATCCTCGGCCAGGTGGCCGCCGGCGTCGCCCACGAGATCAACCAGCCGGTCGCGACCATCCGCGCCTATGCCGACAATGCCCGCACCTTCCTCGACCGGGGGCAGCAGCAAACGGCGGTCGAGAACCTCGTCAGCATTGCCGAGCTGACCGAAAGGGTCGGCACGATCACAGACGAGCTCCGCAGCTTCGCCCGCAAGGGCCGCTTCGTCGCAGAGCCGACACCGATGCGCGAGGTGATCGAGGGCGCCTTGATGCTCTTGCGCAGCCGCTTTGCCGGCCGCATGGATGCCATCGTCATCAACCTGCCGGAAAACGGGCTCAGCGTGTTCGGCAGCCGCATCCGTCTTGAACAGGTCCTGATCAATCTCCTGCAAAATGCCTTGGAGGCACTCGGCGAGCGCAGCGATGCCGAGATCCGCGTGCGCTGTGAGGAAGGTCCCTCCGACACGGTCTTGCTTGTCGTTTCCGACAACGGCCCCGGCATCCCACAGCATATCCGCGAGGACCTGTTCACCCCCTTCAACACCTCGAAGGACGAAGGGCTCGGCCTTGGACTCGCCATCTCCCAGGAGATCGTCGCCGACTATGGCGGCGAGATATCAGTCGAAACCAGCGACAAGGGCACCGTCTTCACGGTTCGCCTGAAGAGGGCCTGAGCGATGCAGCCGTCCGTCTGCCTCATCGACGACGACAACGATCTGCGCAAGGCGATGACGCAGACGCTGGAGCTTGCCGGTCTTGCCGTCACCTCGCATGCGAGCGGCGCCGAAGCGCTCGAGACCCTCGACGCCAATTTCGACGGCATCGTGGTCAGCGATATCCGCATGCCCGGCATCGACGGCCTGGCACTCTTTCGCCGCATCGCTACCTTCGACAAGGACCTGCCGGTTATTCTGGTGACCGGCCACGGCGACATCCCGATGGCAGTTCAAGCGCTGCAGGATGGCGTCTACGACTTCATCCCAAAACCTTTTGCCGCCGACCGACTGGTGCAGAGCGTGCGCCGCGCGCTCGAAAAGCGACGGCTCGTCATGGAGAACCGCGCGCTCAAACGGGCGGCCGAAACGGCCGGCAGCAGCCTGCCGCTGATCGGCCAGACGCCGGTCATGGAGCGCTTGCGCCAGACGATCCGACACATTGCCGATACCGATGTGGATGTGCTTGTCGCCGGTGAAACCGGCAGCGGCAAGGAGGTCGTTGCGACGCTACTCCACAATTGGAGCCGGCGCCGCGACGGCAATTTCGTGGCGCTGAACTGCGGCGCGCTACCGGAAACGGTGATCGAAAGCGAACTCTTCGGCCACGAACAGGGTGCCTTCACCGGCGCCCTGAAGAAGCGTGTGGGCCGTATCGAACACGCGAGCGGCGGCACGCTATTCCTCGACGAGATCGAGGCGATGCCGCCGGCGACCCAGGTCAAGATGCTGCGCGTTCTCGAAGCCCGCGAGATCACGCCACTCGGCACCAACCAGGTGCGCCCCGTCGATATCCGCGTCATCGCCGCCGCCAAGATCGACCTCAGCGACCCGGCCCAGCGCGGCGACTTCCGCGAGGACCTTTACTTCCGGTTGAATGTCGTGACGCTGTCGATCCCGCCGTTGCGCGAGCGCCGCGATGATATCCCGCTGCTCTTTTCGCACTTCCTGACGCGGGCGGCGGAGCGCTTCAGGCGCGACGTGCCTCACGTCTCGCCGGCAGTGCAGCAACACCTGATGACCCATGCCTGGCCCGGCAATGTGCGCGAACTCTCACATTTTGCCGAACGCGTGGCGCTCGGCGTCGAAGGCCCGCTGGGACAGCCGGTTGCGCCAGCAGAACAGCCGGGTTTCGCGCTACCGGAACGGCTCGAACGCTACGAGGCAGAGATCCTGAAGGAAGTGCTTCGCGCCCAGCGCGGCGACGTCAAGGCGACGATCGAGGCGCTCGGTATTCCGCGCAAGACATTCTACGACAAGCTCCAGCGCCACGGCATCAACCGAGCCGACTATGCGGAGCGCGGCGTTCCGGAAAAATCCGGCAGCTAACTCTCGTCGGCGGCCAAAATACACCCAGAAATTGCATCTTTGTCGACGGGCGAATTCGCGCTTGACGACCCGTGCCGTTCGATGGCTATCTCTTGGGCATTCACCAGGGGGGTCCCGCAAGGGGCTGAGATTCTGCTGGATGGCCGGCTTACCGGCTGTGGCGCAGTGACCCGTTGAACCTGATCCAGTTCATACTGGCGTAGGGACGGTGCAGATATCGAAGCCAGGATTCCGTGCGTCCAGCACCTGGCGGAGCGTCTTTCATCCTTCCGGCATCAGAACTGGGTCTCCAATCGCAAACTTGGAGCCTCGTCATGAATATTGCCACAAAGCCCACCCCTCTCACGGTCACCCAAGGCCCGCTTCCCGCCTCCCGCAAGGTCCACAAATCAGGCATCCTCCACCCGGATATCCGCGTGCCGATGCGCGAGATCGCGCTGCACCCGACCTCCGGCGAGCCGCCGGTTACCGTCTACGATTCCTCCGGCGCCTATACCGCCGACGATGCGGAGATCAGCATCGAGGCGGGGCTGCCGCGACTCCGTCGCAACTGGATCGTCGGGCGCGGCGACGTGGAAACCTACGAGGGGCGCATCGTCCGTCCTGAAGACAACGGTTTTGCCAGCGGCGACCGGCTGACGCCGACCTTCCCGTTCCAGCACGCGCCGCTCAAGGCGACTGGCGGCAAGGCGGTAACGCAGCTTGCCTACGCCCGCGCCGGCATCATCACGCCGGAGATGGAGTTCGTGGCGATCCGCGAGAACCTCGGCCGCGATGCGGCACGCGCGATAGCTCGCGACGGCGAAAGCTTCGGCGCCCATATCCCCGACCATGTGACACCGGAGTTCGTGCGCCAGGAAATCGCCAGCGGCAGAGCGATCCTGCCCGCCAACATCAACCATCCGGAATCCGAGCCGATGATCATCGGGCGGAACTTCCTGGTGAAAATCAACGCCAATATCGGCAACTCCGCTGTCACTTCGTCGATGGCCGAGGAGGTCGAGAAGATGGTCTGGGCGACGCGCTGGGGCGCCGATACGGTTATGGACCTTTCGACCGGCCGCAACATCCACAACATCCGCGAATGGATCATCCGCAATTCACCGGTGCCGATCGGCACCGTGCCGCTCTACCAGGCTCTGGAAAAGGTCAATGGCATTGCCGAGGACCTCAACTGGGAGGTCTATCGCGACACGCTGATCGAGCAGGCCGAACAGGGCGTCGATTATTTCACCATCCATGCTGGCGTACGCCTGCACTACATCCCGCTCACCGTCGATCGCGTCACCGGCATCGTCTCCCGCGGCGGCTCGATCATGGCCAAGTGGTGTCTGCATCACCACAAGGAAAGCTTCCTCTACGAGCATTTCGAGGAGATCTGCGACATCTGCCGCGCCTATGACGTCTCCTTCTCGCTCGGCGACGGCCTGCGCCCCGGCTCGATCGCCGACGCCAACGACGCCGCGCAATTCGCCGAACTGGAGACGCTCGGCGAACTTACGAAGATCGCCTGGGCCAAGGATTGTCAGGTGATGATCGAAGGCCCCGGCCACGTGCCGATGCACAAGATCAAGGAGAACATGGACAAGCAGCTCGCCGTCTGCGGCGAGGCGCCGTTCTACACGCTCGGCCCGCTGACGACCGACATCGCACCGGGCTACGATCACATCACCTCCGGCATCGGCGCTGCGATGATCGGCTGGTTCGGCACCGCCATGCTCTGCTACGTCACGCCGAAGGAACACCTGGGCCTGCCCGATCGCAACGACGTCAAGGTCGGCGTCATCACCTACAAGATCGCCGCCCACGCCGCCGATCTCGCCAAGGGTCACCCGGCCGCCCAGGTGCGCGACGACGCTCTCTCGCGCGCCCGCTTCGAGTTCCGCTGGGAGGACCAGTTCAACCTCTCCCTCGACCCGGAGACGGCCCGCAACTTCCACGACGAGACGCTGCCGAAGGAGGCGCACAAGGTCGCGCATTTCTGCTCGATGTGCGGCCCGAAGTTCTGCTCGATGCGGATCTCGCACGACATCCGCGCCGAGGCACAGAAGGAGGGGCTGGAGGCAATGGCCGCGAAATACCGCGAGGGTGGCGACCTCTATATGCCGGTCGCTGAGGTCGAAGCTCAGAGTTAAAGCGCACACGTCGGGAGGGACGCCTCGTAGTCCCTTCCGACGGCAAGGCGGATGCTAGGCCCTGGGGGAATAGCTTGCCCCCTTATCGGTTGAACGATATGTAAGGTTCACGCAAAAGTCGCCGCCGGCGGACCCGTCATTCACGCCAAGCTGCCGTCCTCTGCGGCGCTCTTGCACGACGACGAAAAAAACGCCGTTTACGAGGAGAATGACTTGAGGACACGCCTGCTGAGACTGACGGCCCTGTCGATAGGCGGCCTTGTGGCACTCGCTGGAGTTCTGCCACGCCTCGACGACAGCGGGAGTTTTGCCACGGGTTTTTCCTGGATTTCCGCCGCCCATGCGGACGACGATGTCGGCGGCGGGAATGGTGAAAATGGCACTGATGGCAGCGACCAAGGTGGCGAAAACGTCGGGAGCGGCGGAAGCAACGGCACAGAGGGTGGTGGCGATGGGGGTGGCGGCGATGGGGGTGGTGGCGATTGGGGCACCGGTGACGGCAGCGGCGTAGGCGGCGTTCCCGGCGGTACCGGCGCAGGCGGCGGAGGTGCTGCCGTCATCGACAGCGATAGCCACAGCGAGCCCCACTCATCCTTGCGCGACTCACGGGATTACGGACCAAGCGGCAAGGTCTGGCACGGCGGCAGCAATTTCCTTAACCTTTTCCGCCAGACGCCGGAAAGGCGCTTCGAACGGAGCCAGCCTGAATCGTCTGCCCGGCAGAAGACCGTTGACACGAAATGAGAGCCTTGAAGACAGGTCAACTTCGTCGCAACGGAGGGGGACCTACGCCATTTCTCGAAGCCGGACTCCGGATGTGCGTGTAGGAACGGGTTCTGACCCGCGAGAACCAGCTCAGCCGGCGTCAGAGCTTTACATTCGAGAAATGTCTATCCCGATCACGACCTGCCGGAGTGTGGTGGCGGAGTTACGGATACAGAGCATCGTCTTTCTCGCCGCGCGTGTTCCTAACTGCCTTTCCAGCCGCTGCAAGCAATCCGCTCGACGACATCGAGCAGCACATTCGCCCCGGCAACCAGATCATCCGCCTCCGTGTGTTCGCGCGGATTGTGGCTGATGCCATCGCGGCTCGGCACGAAGATCATCGCCGTCGACGCGATGCGTGCGATCATCTGCGCATCGTGGCCGGCGCCCGAAGTCATGCGCCGGCTCTTGAGGCCTCGCGCCTTCGCCGAAGCCTCGATCGTGGCGACAATGCCCAGATCGAAGGCGACCGGCTGGAAACGCGCAAGGCGCTCGACCGATATCTCGACACCCTCTTCAGTGGCGACACGCAGGAGGAAATCCGCAAGCGCCGCTTCGAGCCCCTGTAGCCGATCCTCATCCGGGTCGCGCAAGTCGACGGTGAAGGTTGCGCGCGACGGGATGACGTTGATCGCATCCGGCTCAAACCGCATGGTGCCAATGGTCGCGACGCTCGGAGCGTTCGAGCGGGTTATATGATCGCGCAGGAAAAGGCCGATGCGGGCGGCCGCAAGCCCGGCGTCACAGCGCATCGCCATCGGCGTCGTGCCGGCGTGATTGGCGACACCGTCGATGGTGATACGCTGCCAGGAGATGCCCTGCAGGTTCTCAACGGCACCGATTGCGAAACCTTCCCGCTCCAGCACCGGCCCCTGCTCGATATGCAGCTCGACATAGGCATGAGGCTTGAGGAAGCCCGGCTCGGCGTCGCCGGCATAACCGATCCGTTCGAGCTCCTCGCCCAGCACCGTGCCATCGGTACCGACGGTGGAGAGCGCCGCCTCGACCGAAAGACCGCCGACATGGACCAGCGAGCCCAGCATGTCCGGTGCGTAGCGCACGCCCTCCTCGTTGGTGAAGGCGGCAACGACGATCGGTCGGGCCGGCGCCACGCCGCGCTCTCTTAACGTCTCGATCACTTCGAGCGCGGCAAGCACGCCGTAGCAGCCGTCATAGATGCCGGCATCGATGACCGTATCGATATGCGAGCCGAGCATGATGGGCTCCACGTCAGCGTTGCTCTCGCCGCGCCAGATGCCGAAGATGTTGCCAATGCGGTCGACAGCGACGTCGAGCCCGGCAGCCTCTAGCCAGGCGACGAAGCGATCGCGGCCAGCCTTGTCGTTGTCCGAACCGGCCAGTCGGGTCAATTGCCTTTGGGCATCGCGACCGATTTCGCCAAGCTCACGGATTCGCCCGGTCAGGCGCGCGGCGTCGATGGTATGCAATGGCATCTCCGTCCTGCTTTCATGCGGATTTCGGGTCATGGCCGGGGCTCAGTCGGCGCCAGTCTCTGCCGGATGATTTCGGCGTGGTAGCGGGCGCCGAAGATCAGGCCGTCATCGTTGAAGTCGTAACGCGGATTGTGCAGCGGCGCCGATGCCTCGCCATTGCCGATGAAGACGAAGCAGCCCGGCACATGGTCGAGGAAGCGCGCGAAATCTTCCGAACCGGTCATCGGTTCAGCGGCCGTCGCGACATTCTCAGGCCCGAACACCGCTTCCGCCGCAGCAAAGGCGTGGCCGGTCAACGCCGGGTCATTGATGAGCGGCACGAACTCGCGTGTGTAGCTGACCTCGACCTCGCAGCCGTAGGCATCCGCCGTGCCCTTGGCGATCACGCGCATCTCCGCCTCGATTTTGGCGCTGACCTCCGGACGGAAACTGCGGGCGTCGCCGAGGATCCGGGCGAGGCCGGGCAAGGCATTGCGCGTGCCGTCGGTCAAGAGTTCAGTCACCGAGACGACGCCGATATCGGTCGGCGAAAGGCGCCGCGAGACGATCGTCTGCAGATTGACGACGGTAGCGCAAGCCGCGACAAGCGTCTCATTGCCCCAATGCGGCCGCGCCGCATGCCCGCCAACACCCTTCAGCACGATTTCGAAATTGTCCTCGGCCGACATGATCGCACCGACACGGGTCTCGAAGCGGCCGACCGGCAGCCCCGGCATGTTGTGCAGGCCGTAGATCTCGTCGAAGGGAAAACGTTCCATCAGGCCGTCGTCGAGCATCGCAAGCGCGCCCTTGCCCCACTCCTCGGCCGGCTGAAAGATGAAGCACACCGTTCCGTCGAAGCCGCCGTCTTCGGCCAGCAGTTTCGCAGCGCCAAGCAGCATGGCCGTGTGACCGTCATGGCCGCAGGCATGCATGATGCCGGGCCGGGTCGAGCGATAGGACTGCTCTCCCTGCTCCAGTATCCGCAGCGCGTCCATGTCGGCGCGAAGGGCGATGGCGCGATTGCCACTGCCGCGTTTTAGCCGGCCGACGACACCGGTGCCGCCGACGCCTTCCACCACTTCGTCGAGCCCGAATTCCCGAAGCTTCGCCGCGACGAAGGATGCGGTGCGCTGCTCCTCGAAACCGAATTCCGGATGCGCGTGCAGGTCACGGCGCCAGGCGGTCATATCCTCGACAAGCCGATCAATGTCCATTCCCACCATGGGTCACCCTCTTTCGTTCGGTGTGTTCGCGACGGTCTCAGGCGACAGACCCACCAAGGCGACATAACGCTCGGGATCCGTGGCCCCCTCGGTATTGATAACGAAGACGCGCGACTGTGCGGTCAATCCGAGCGCTTCCCGGAGCGCCGGATCACGGGCAACCGCCAGAAGCCCGGCCAGCCCGACGCCACCGCTTTCGCCTGACACGATCGCCTGGTCAGCCCCCTTCGGGCGCGCGAGCCGGTTCATGACCGAAACGGCGTCCTCTTCATCGACGGTCATGAAGGCATCGGCCACGCGGGACAGGATACGCCAGGCAACGAGCGACGGCTCGTAGCATTCGAGCATCGCCATGATGGTCGGCTCGCCATGTGGCACCTTGACGGGTTGCCCGGCCTTGGCGCTTTCGTAAAGGCAGGCGGCCCGCCCGGGATCGACGACGACGAAATACGGACGCTCCGCTCCATAGCGCAAGGCCAGATGTCCCGCGGTGGCGGCGGCAATGCCGCCGACGCCTGCCTGCACGAAGACATGGGTCGGCGGCGCTTTCATCTGCCGCAACGCCTCGCCAAGCAGCGCCGTGTAGCCCTGCATCACCAGGCCGGGAATGTACTCGTAGCCGGGCCAGGATGTGTCGGAAACCACGGTCCAGCCATTCTCGCCGCACACCCGCGTGGCCTCGTGGACAGAATCGTCATAGGTGCCGGCCACACGAACGATCTCGGCGCCATAGTGAGCGATCGCCTCGATGCGTTTCTCGCTGACGCCCGCATGCACGAAAATTACCGATCTCGCACCGACGAGCCGGGCGCCCATGGCGACGGACCGGCCATGATTGCCATCGGTGGCGCAGCCGAAGGTCATCGCCCCGGCAATCGCCCGGACCTCGGGCTGATCGAGGTCATTGAGATCGAGGCTGCGCCCGAGACGCCGTTCCGCCTCTTCGATCACCAGACGGATCACAGCATAGGAGCCGCCAAGCGCCTTGAAGCTTCCGAGCCCCAGGCGATGGCCTTCGTCCTTGACGAAGACACCGGCAACGCCAAGCTCGCTGGCCAAGGCGGGCAAGGCATGAAGTGGCGTCGGCCGATGATCGGCGCGCCGAGCCAGTTGCGCCTCGACGTCAGCGGCGGCTGCGAGCGACAGCATATCCGCATCCTCGGACAGCAGATGGTGACCGAAATCGGCATGGGTATTGGCAAGGAACATGATGCAATCTCCGTAGACCTGCGAAAATCTATTTCATCACGGACGAGAAATGCGCTCTAAATGGTCGGCACCAATGCAAGTTTGTAAAGCTGATCAGGTCGTCAACGAGCGCCGTATTCCGCTTTCGGCCTGCTCCAGACACAGGAACCGACAGGCACCAGATGGCCCCTTCGAAAAAACCAAAGGTCGAACTGGATCGTTTCGACCTCGCGATCCTCGCCATTCTGCAGAAGGACAACACGACGCCGCAGCGCCAGATCGGCGAAGCGGTCAACCTGTCCGCTCCGGCCGTCCAGCGGCGGATCAAGCGCATGGAGGAAACCGGCGTCATCCGCGCCAATGTCGCGCTGATCGATCCGGTTAGCGTCAACCAGGCGCTGACGATCCTGGTGGAGGTCGAGGTCGAAAGCGAGCAGATCGCGCTCCTCGACGCGGCGAAGGCGGCATTCACCGCCGCGCCCGAGGTGCAGCAATGCTACTACGTGACCGGCGATGTCGATTTCATGCTCGTCGTCATCGTGCCGACCATGGCCGAGTACGAAGCGTTCACGCGGCGGATGTTCTTTGGCAATGCGAATATCAAGCGATTCCGGACCTTCGTGACGATGGATCCGGTCAAAGTCGGCCTGTCGGTGCCGATCTAGAGTGATGCCACGAACGGCGCCGTTTAAATGGCGTTGTTCCACTACTTCCAGCCCGCGAGCGCCTTTTTCTCCGCTTCCGCATCAAGCGGCTGGCCGGCGCCGATCGATGTCAGAAAGGCGTCGACGGTTTCGAGCGACGAGGCAGGCGCGTCCGAAATCGACGAGACTTGAGCGAGATCAATGCCAGGATACCTGGACGGCGGAGACTGACGGTCGGACGATCTTTTTAGAAGAGGAGAGCCTCATGTTGATCAGAGAAATGACGCGACAGGAATGTCTCGACCTTGTCGCTGAGAACCATATCGCCCGCCTGGGCTGTACCCGAGATGGCCAGCCCTATATCGTTCCCATCCAATATGCTTTGGCCGCCAACCGGCTCTACAGCTTTTCGATGCCCGGGCAGAAGATAGACTGGATGCGCGCCAATCCGCGTGTGTGCGTACAGGTCGACAAGGCAACGGACCGGCAGAATTGGCGAAGCGTCGTCATCCACGGCCGCTACCAGGAACTGCCGGACACCAAGCAATGGCATCGCGAGCGCATGAATGCCTGGTCGCTTCTCGAACAGCGCATCAACTGGTGGGAACCGGGCGGCCTGAAGCCCGGTGAACAGCCGGTTGCAGGCGCATCGCCGCATCTCTTTTTCGAAATCGAGATCGACGATGTGACCGGACGTGCCGCCTCTGCCAGCTAACGATTGTCGGCGCGCAGGCAAATGCTGCGCGCCGTTCCGGGCTCTGCCGGTCAATGCGCCATGAGCACGGGGACCACGGCGTTTTCGAGCATCGAACGGGTAACGCCGCCAAAGACGCGTTCACGCATTCTGGAGTGCCCATAGGCACCCATGACGATCAGGTCGGCCGCAACATCCGACGCGAACCGATTGATCACGTCGTCGACCCGATGCCCTCCGCTCGGTAGTCTCTCGACGGAGACAGAAACGCCGTGCCGGGCGAGATAACCGGCGATATCGGCGCCCGGTTCCTCACCGTTCTTGCCATAGGCGGAACGGGGGTCGACCATCGTGACGTAGACGGTCTCGGCTCCGATCAGCAGATCGAGCGCTTCACGCACCGCGCGCGCGGCTTCCAGCCTGGAGTTCCAGGCGAGTACCACGGTCTTCGGATCAAGCCGCACGGTCTTTCCCCTGGGCATGATGAGGACTGGGCGCGCGGAGCTGAACAACGTCCCGTCGATGGTGCGGGCGCGCAGTTCCGGGTCCAGCATCAGGCCATCGCCGACCAGCGTCAGGTCGGCGTAACGCGCACGCTCGCCGATCTCGTCATGGGCCCAGGCGACCTCGGTATATTTCGTCTCGACGCCGAACGAGATGCCTTCCTTCGTGAGAACATCAACAGCTCTTTCCGCACGGGATTCGAGTTTGTCGACGTCACGCTGCCGCTCGTTCAGCCAATCAATGGAGATGGCGGCGGCATAATCGCCGATCGGCGGTGAGGCGGCGAGCTTGACGATCAACAGGGAGAGGTGGGCGTTTGCGGAAGCACAGACCTGTGCTGCCGAACGCAGATGCTCCACGGAATGATCGACACCAACGACGGCGAGAATGGTCTTGTATGTCATCGGGTTTTCTCCTGGCGACCAGATTTAGGGTCTGGATCAGCGTAGGTAGAAGCCCGTGCGGCGGCATTGATCCCCGTCAACAAAGATCGCGGACATGGGCGTATAATTCCGAAAGAGTTTTGCCCTCACGCAGCCGCAGTCTTTCGCGGCGGCGAGAACAGGTGGATGGGCGCATAGCGCCGCCGATGACCTGCACGACCCAGAACGTGGCCCCGTCGTCTCGACACCTCTACGTTTGGTGATGGAGTTCGGGGAGGAAAGGCGGTCGTCAGGAACTCCGGCGCGCGACGACCGGCACGTAATGCTCGAGCTCCGGTGCCGGGAACTTGAGCGTCGCGTTGATTTCCGCCGAGCGGTAGAGGCCCATCAGCATCTCGACGACGGCGAGCCCGTCCTCGAAGGTTTCGAGCGGCTTTTCGCCCTTGCGGAAGCACTCGACCATGTGGCGGTTCTCATCGGTATAGCCATAGACACCGGCTTCGTCCTCAAGCACCGGCATCAGACCCTGCTCGGCGTTCTGCTTCTCGACAAGATCCTCGCCTTCGGAGCCCTTCACCTCGCGCGACATGAAGATCTTCAGGCCCGTGCTCAGCGAATTGTATTCGAGCGCATATTCCGGCCCGAGCAGTTCAAGCTGGATGCGCAGCCCGGCGCCGACATAGGCCCAGGAGGTGGTCGCCTCGATCATCAGTTCGTTACCGTGCTGGTCTTCGAGCGTCACCGTGGCGCGGGCAAAATCTTCCGACGGCCGGTTGCAGTAGTCCACTTCGTTGCCGAAGCGCTTGCGCAATTGTTCGGCATAATTGGGTCGCGTCCATTTGAGGTTGGCGACGGTGCCGTTGACGGCCTTGATTTTCAGTGAGTTGCGCGGTGCGCCGGGCGCCGTGAGCAAGTAGCGCGCCACCTCGACGCTGTGGCACATCATGTCGGAGAGCACGCCGCCGCCCTGCTTGTCGCCCTGCCAGAACCAGGGCTCGTGCGGGCCGGAGTGTTCCTCCGCGGCGCGCGCCAGATAGGGGCGACCGGTGGTCGAGGCGGCGCGCCGCCAGATGATCTCCTTGCCGCGCAGCACCGGCGTGCAGAACACCTGGTTTTCAAGATAGCCGTGGTTGAGGCCGGCGTCCTCGGCAAGCGATAGCATCTCGCGCGCCTCGGCAACGGTGCGGGCCAGCGGCTTCTCGCAGGCGACGGCAAACACCGTGCTTCGGCCATCCTTGACCGCCTTGTGCAGCGTACGCATGACGTCGAGGCGGGTGTAATTGGGCGAGAGTATCCAGATCGCGTCAACATCATCGGCCGTCAACAGCGCCTCCAGGCTCCCCTGGGTGCGGCAGGTGCCAAGACCAAGTGCGGCGACCTCCTTGGCAAATTTCTCCCGGTTTTCGGGCTTGCGGCTGAAGACGCCGGTGACCTCGACATTGCGCACACCGATCATCGATTTCAGATGAAAATGGGCGATGAAGCCCGATCCGACGAAACCCACGCGCAGCGTCTGCTTCGGTAGCTGTGTCATTCTGTTCTCCCGGTCTATCGGTTTTTGTACAAGCCGGATGCTGGCGGAATACCGCCCTCACGTTTCCTCATCCCGCTCTGGTCATTTCTTCGGCGGCGCGGTGCTGCCGCGAATGTTGAGGGCGGTCGGCAGCACGACGGCCGGTGCAGCGGCAACATCGTCGCCGGACAGGATATCGAGAAGCAGCGACATCGCCGTGCGACCGATATCGGCGCGCGGCTGGCTGACGGTCGTCAGCGGCGGATAGAAGGCCTTGCTCAGATAGAGATCGTCAAAGCCGACGACCGAAACATCGCCCGGAACATCGAGGCCGAGCCGCCTAAGCGCATGGATCGCGCCATAGGCCATCTCGTCGTTGGCGACAAAGATCGCGCTCGGCGGCTCCGCCAGATCGAAGAGCGCGGTGGCACAAGCCTCTCCGCTTTCGAGCAGGTAGTCGCCGCGCACTTCGTAACCCTCAGGGATCGGCAGACCGGCGGCTGCCATCGCGGCACGGTAACCGTCACGCCGGTGCATCGCCATCACCTCCGGCAATGGGCCGGCGATATGGGCGATGCGGCGATGCCCGAGTGCGATCAAATGTTCAACCGCCGAACGCGCCGCGGCAGAATTGTCGATCTGCACATGCGGAAAGCCTGCAGTTTCGATCATTTCGAGCGCTACGACGATGGGAAGGTGAGAAACCGCGGCGCTTTCGCCCGGCTGCGGCTCCGGCAGCTTGCCGGTCATCAGGATCATGCCGTCGGCATGGCCATCGCGCAGCATGTTGAAGTATTCGACCTCGCGATCCGGATCGTTCTCGGTATTGCCCATGAGAACGGCGTAGCCGGCCGCCCGGGCCGTCGCCTCCACGCCCTTGAGGATCTCGAGATAGAAGGGGTTGCCAACATCGCGCACGACGAGCAGCACCGACATCGACCGGCGTGTCCTCAGGTTTCTTGCGCTGACGTTCGGCCGGTAGTTCAACTCGCGCGCAAGCTCGTGGATGCGCTTGCGCGTCTCGTCGGTCACCAGGCTGGAGCCGCTGAGCGCGCGGGAAACGGTCGCGACCGAGACTCCGGCCCTCTCCGCAATGTCCTTGATTTTCGGCCGCTCGCTCATGCCCGCATCGCCCGCCCACGGCCGTAGAACAACATCAGGAGCAGCAGCGTCGCGCCAAACACCATCTGGCGGCCGGATTCGTCGATATTGACCGTCGTCAGGATGCCCTGGAGGATGACGAGCAGCAGGGCGCCCGCCATGGTGCCGGTGTAACCGCCCTTGCCGCCGGCGAGCGAGGTGCCGCCAAAGACGACCGCGATGATCGAGGAGAGCATGTATTGCTCGCCGACATTAGCGAAGGACGAGCCGGAATAGCCGAGCAGGCAGAGCCCGGCGATCGCGGCAAACATGCCCGAAATCATGAACAGACCGACGCGCATGAGGCGGACCGGGACGCCGGCCATATAGGCCGCATGTTCGTTCGAGCCGATCGCATAGATGCGGTGGCCGAAGACGGTGCGGTTCAACATGAAGGCCATCAACAGGCCGATCGCGATCCAGAGCCAGATGATACCGGGAATGCCGAGCGCGAAGGGTTGCGTGACGAAGGCCGAAAGCCCCGGCGCGGCCCGACCCGAAGGGATACCCTGGCGGATGACGACGAGCAGGCCCTGCAGCACGCCGAGCATGCCAAGCGTCATGACCAGCGGCGGTATGCGCAAAAGCGTCACCCCGAGACCGTTCAAGAAGCCGAAGAACGCGCCGGCCGCCAGGCAGGCCAGCATCGCCGGCAGGATACCGCCATCGGCGCCGTTCATGACGTTGCCGGCGATGATCGCCGACAAGGAGACGACGCCGCCGACCGAAAGATCGATGCCCTCGCGGCCACCGAGAATGACGACGTTCTGGCCGGCGGCAACAATGCCGAGCAGCGAGGCGACGATCAGGAGGCGAAGGATCTGGTCGGCCGAGGCAAAGCCGGGCGAAAGGCTTTGACCGAGATAAAGCAGCGCGACGATGAGGATCAGCGCAACGACCAATGGTTGTTTGAAGAAGGTGGTAACCGCAGTCATGCACGTGCCCTCCGGCCGGCAAGCACGCCGGCCATCAACACCAGGAGAATGGCAAGGCCCTGGACGAAGTTTTGCCATTCCGAAGGCGTGCCCATGAAGAAGACCAGCGAGTTGACGAGGCCGATCGTAAGAGCGCCGAGCAGCGAACCAACCACCGTCGTCCAGCCGCCGGCGAGCGCACTGCCGCCGAGCACGATCGCCGCGACGCTGTAGAGCGTCATCTTGCCGCCGACGAGCGGATCGCCGCTGGCCGTATCGCCGGTCAGGCAGAAGGCCGCGAGCGCCGAGAAGAGGCCGCTGAGCAGGTAGCCCCTAATGCGGACAGCCACGACCGGCAGCCCCGTCTGATAGGCGGCCTGCTGGTCATCGCCGACGGCCAGCAGTTCGGTCACGATACGGGTGCGCGACAGGAGATAGAGCAGCACGGCGAGAGCCGCGAGCACGTAGAAGACGAACGGCAGGCCGAGCAGGCGTCCGCCATAGGTGCGCCAGAAGAGCGCCGGCGCCGGCGTACCGGCGACCGGCATGACGTAGAGCGCCAGGCCGGTGAAGAAGATGCTGGTGGCGAAGGTGGCGACGATCGCCTGCAGGCGAAGGGCTGCGACGACGAGGCCGTTGACCAGGCCGCAGGCAAGGCCGATCAGCAGCCCGAGCGCAAGCGCGAGCAGCACCGCACCGGCACCGCCGCCCCAGCGCTCCATCAAAACGACGATCGCCACGTTGACCAGCGACAGCGTCGCGCCGGCCGAGAGGTCGATGTCTCCGGCGGACACCACATAGGTTTGGGCGATCGCCAGCATGATCAGCGCCATATAGGTGCTGAGAAGTCCAGTCAGCGAGCGGAAGCTCAGGCTGTTCGGCGAAAAGACACCGTTTAGCGCCAGCAGTGCAACGACGATCACAAGCGCCGGCAGGAAGGGGTAGCGCTCCAGCCAGGAACGGAGGCCGCCCGCCCCGGAAGTTCGCATGTCGGTCGTTGTCGATGTCATCACGCGGCCTCGTATGCAGCCTGGTAGAGATTATAGCGGGTGCGATCGTCACCGGTCAGTTCGCGTGTCACCGAGCCGCCGTTGAAGACGAGGATCCGGTTGGCATTGCCAAGCAACTCGGCGTCCTCGGACGAATAGAGCAGGATGCCCAGCCCTTCGGCGGCAAGCTGCCGGATCAGCGCGAAGAGATCGGCCTTCGCCGAGAGGTCGATGCCCTTGGTCGGATCGTCGAGCAGCAGCACGTCGGGCCGGTCGATCAGCCAACGGGCGATGATCACCTTCTGCTGGTTGCCGCCGGAAAGCGAATTGATCGGATGGAACAGGCTCGCGAATTTCGTGTGCATCGCCTCGAGCGCCGGCATCGCCTTGTTTTTCAGGCTTGAGGGCCGCGCAATCATCAGCCGGTCGCGGAGATAGTGGATCGGCGTGACATTCTCGATGATTGGGCGGCCGCTGATGACCCCGTCACGGCCGCGGTCGCCGGAGACATAGGCGCAGCCGCGCCGGATCGCATCGCGCGGGCTCTTGGCGTCATAGCGTTCGCCGCCGATCGTCACCTCACCTGACGTCAAGGCGCTTGCGCCAAAGATCGCTCTCAGCAGCGCCGACTGCCCCTGGCCGTGCAGGCCACCAAGGCCGAGGATCTCTCCCCGTGCCACCTCAAAACTGACATCGCGAAAGCCCTTGCCGGATAGATTTCGGACCGAGATCGCCGCCTTCGCCCGGGTTTCCACCACCGCTGGCGCCGAGGACCGGGCCGCCGGCATGTCGCTGGCACCGCCGACCATCAGCCGGATCACCGTTGCTGGATCGGTATCGGAGAGCTTGAGCGTCTCGATGGTCTCCCCGTCGCGGATGATCGTCACGCGATCGCCGATCGCGGTGATTTCGTCCATTCGGTGCGAGATGAAGATGACGCCGCGCCCTTGCGCCTTGAGGCCACGCAGGATTTCGAAGAAGCGATCGACCTGGGCGCGATCGAGCGCCGAGGTCGGCTCGTCGAAGATCAGGATCGGTGCTTCACTGGCGAGCGCCTTCATGATTTCGACCAGTTGCCGCTGGTCGGCCCTAAGATTGCCAACGAGCGCCTCCGCGTGGAAGCCTTCGCCGGCGACCTCGGCGAACAGCGCGATGTAACGCGCCGCCCGCGCCTTCAGCGCCCGCCGGTCGATGAAGAAGCCGGCCTTCACCGGCAGGGCGGAGAGGCAGATGTTCTCTTCGACCGAACGATGGCTGGCCAGGCTGAGTTCCTGATAGAAGATGCCGATGCCGGCAACGCGCGCGGCTTGCGGCCCGGAAATCGTCACGGGCTTGTCATTGATCAGGATCTGGCCGCCGTCGGGGCGCACGCTGCCGGCGATGACCTTGCAGAGCGTGCTCTTGCCGGAGCCGTTGGAGCCCATCAGCACATGCACCTCGCCGGCGGCGACTTCGAGATCGCCGCGGCGTAGCGCCAGCGTTGCGCCGTAAGCCTTGCTCACGCCGTTCAGTCTCAGTTTCGACATCGGCTGTCGTCCACCATTTTGGTTGCTTGCTGCACCACCTCAAGCCGCGCCTTGGCGGACTCCGCTGCAGCTGATTTCATGCCCGCTACGACCCTGCCCTTGGGAGCCGTCGACGGCATTGGCCGCCGGGCAACTCAGATGCGAGCTGCCCGGCGAAACCAGAGCTTACTTGAACAACGCCGTCGCGTCGTCGATCGAAAGCGCGTTGGTGTAGGAGTAATAACCCGGCTTGCCGTCGAGCTGC
Organism: Sinorhizobium sp. NFACC03; assembly: GCF_900103435.1. Taxonomy (NCBI): domain Bacteria; kingdom Pseudomonadati; phylum Pseudomonadota; class Alphaproteobacteria; order Hyphomicrobiales; family Rhizobiaceae; genus Sinorhizobium; species Sinorhizobium sp. NFACC03. The sequence continues at coordinate 1,800 of NZ_FMXF01000035.1, read as the reverse complement.
TTGGCCGCGTCCGCAAGGTTCTTCGAGTCGATGAACGGGATCGGCAGATAGATGGCGTTCTTGTACTGCCCCGCCGTTGCCGGCTCCTTCAGTTCCTTGCCCTGCAGCATCAGCACCGCGACGTTGAGCGCGCTCGCCATGACGCCGGGCGGGTTGACGGTCGCGCCGGAGTTCAGCTTGTCCTTCACCCAGAGGTCGATGAAGTCCTTGCGGATTTCGCCGGTCGCGGCGATCTGGCTGGTCTTGCCCGCATCCATGATCGATTTCCAGGCGCCGGCCGCCATGCCGTCCTGCACGACGACGCCGTTGATGTCAGGATAGGTCGCAAGGATGTTCTGCATCGCCTGCTGGCCTTGCGCCTGATCCCAGTTGGCGTTGACTTCGTTCACCACCTGGATATCCGGATAGTCCTTGAAGACACCCTTGTAGCCGGCGACGCGCATCTCATTGGCCGGATGGCCGGCGACGCCGTTGATGGCAACCACCTTGCCCTTGCCGCCAAGCGTGTCGGCCAGCCACTTGGCGCCCGCCGCACCCCAGGCCGTCTGGTCGATGCCGACATAGGTCGCATCCGGCGAGGAAACCTCGGCATCCGTCGCGATCACCAGGATGCCGGCTTCCTTCGCCTGGGCGAAGATCGGATCGAAGGCGGTCGGGCTGTTGGGGTTGATGATGATGGCGTTCACGCCCTCGGCGATGAAGTTGCGCACATGCGCAATCTGCCCGGGCACGTCGACATTGGCACTCTGGACCGAGACTTCGACGTCGACGCCTTTTTCCTTCCACTTCGCCGCGGCCTCCTTGGCCTCGTCGATCATCTGCGTGCGCCATTCGCTGCCGACCCAGCCGTTGGACAGGCCGATCTTGAAGGTCTCGGCATTGGCGAAAGAAGCGGAAGTGGCAATGGTTGCGACAGCGCCAAGCGCCGCAGCGATAAATTTCTTCATAAGATCCTCCCAAATCTTGCGAAACCTATCAAGCCAGAAAATGTAATCGATTTCAATGGGAGTTTTCAGGGATTCTTAGAGAGGATTCTCTTATGTTCGTTTGCAAGGTCTTTAGTCATGACTGTTTCCTTTCCGGTCTTGGCGACGAAAGCACATGCGTGGAGCTGTTGAACAAAGGAGGGGACAGGGCATTTTGACGACGGCTGGCATACTCTTATGCGCGGATTGGGTACCGCATTTCCGTGTGTTCGTCTGGGGCTGCCTCTGTCTAATTTCGGGCTTGGAATTATCCGCCACATAGGGTCCGCGAGGGTTCCCCACCGGAGCCCTGTCTCCATCTTTATCCAACAGCAGATGACTACAATTTTTCGGTTAAGCGTTGCTCTTCAAGCTATCGGCTCAGGGCTTTGCTGTAGGAGCGACCTCCTGCCCGATCGCCCACAGGAACGCTGCCATTTCTCGGGCAATGGCGGTGACCGCGACCACTTTCTGCTTGCCGGCCGCCATCAGCTTGCGATAGCGAGCGCAAAGCCTCACCTGGCCTTTCCAGGCTATCTCACGAACGGCCCTTGGAAGGCTCTCGAGCCGCGCCTGGATCGTCGGGCTCACACGCGTGGGGAAGCGATATGTCCAGGCGCCTTCTATGAGGACCCGACGCGCCCTTGCGTTGCCCGCCTTGGTGATCCCGCCGCGTTTGACCCGTTCGCCCGTTGAGCTCTCCGACGGCACGAGACCGAGATACGCCATCAACTGACGGGGATTATCAAAGCGCCTGACGTCGCCGATTTCGACGACAAAGGTGACCGCTGTCATGAATGCAACGCCGCGCATCGCTTGGTAGGCGGCCACAACC
>NZ_FMXF01000034.1:0-66846 GCF_900103435.1 Sinorhizobium sp. NFACC03 | reverse complement strand
TCCTTGTGTGTGTCGGTGATGCCGTGCGGCGCGCCGGCATAGACCTTGAGCTCGGCATGCGGCACCAGCGTCTTCGAAGCTCTGGCGGCCGCATCGATCGGCACGATCTGGTCGTCGTCGCCATGGATGATCAGCGTCGGCACGTCGAACTTCTTCAGGTCCTCGCTAAAGTCTGTCTGCGAGAAGGCGACGATCGAGTCATAGGTGTTCTTGTGCCCGCCCATCATGCCCTGCAACCAGAAGCTGTCGATCATGCCCTGAGAGGCGACCGCACCCGGGCGGTTGAAACCGAAAAACGGACCCGAGGCGATATCGCGGTAGAGCTTCGAGCGATCCTTCAGACTTGCCGCCTGCAGCCCGTCGAACACCGCCTTCGGCAGGCCGCCGGGGTTCTTGTCGGTCTTGACCATCAGCGGCGGCACCGCCGAGATCAAACCGGCCTTGGCGACACGGCCCGTGCCGTGCCGACCGATATAGCGGCTGATCTCGCCGCCGCCGGTGGAAAAGCCGGCAAGAAAGATGCCCTTCAGATCGAGCGCGTTGATCAGATCGGCAAGGTCGTCGGCGTAGTGATCCATGTCGTTGCCGTCCCAGGGCTGCGACGAGCGCCCATGGCCGCGGCGGTCATGGGTGATGACGCGGAAGCCATTGGCGGCGAGGTGGAAGGCCTGCGCTTCCCAGCTGTCCGACGACAGCGGCCAGCCGTGGCTGAGCACGACGACCGGGCCATCCTTTGGACCCCAGTCCTTGTAATAGATCTCGACGCCATCGCGGGTGATGATGCGGCTGCCCGAAATCCCCCCACCTTGCGAACCGGCGACCGACTGCTTGCCGCTGGCCACGGACGTGTCGGCGGCCTTGGCCGGGCTGTTGACGGCCGATACGGCTGCAGCGGTCGCCGCAGCGCCGAAAGCGGCCGAGAGGACATCACGGCGGGAGATGCCGCTGGTTTCGGTCTTGCTGACTGCCTTGCTCATGGAAACGCTCCTTCTTCCCTGCGGCCATGCCGCGCTGCCGGCAAATAACTAGCGATTAAATCGTGCGCGATATATTCGCATTTAAATCGCCATCGATTAGATCGTGCACAAATCTTTATATTGCGATCGCACACCTGTCAATACCTTGCGATTATATCGCGAACGATTTATTTTAAGGAAATGACAGGAGAGAACGATGACTGGCACCGAACTCAAAGATGACGATGCGATGCTGACGCTCGATAGTTTCCTCTGCTTTGCAGTCTATTCCGCAAACCACGCCTTAACGCGCATCTACAAGCCTCTGCTGGAGGAACTCGACCTCACCTACCCGCAATATCTCGTGATGGTGCTGCTGTGGGAAAAGGACGACCAGACCGTCGGCAGCCTCGGCGAACGGCTCTTCCTGGAATCGAGCACACTCACCCCGATGCTGAAACGCCTCGAAGCGGCCGGCTACATCGCCCGCGTGCGGGATAAGACGGACGAGCGGCAGGTCCGAGTGCAATTGACCGATATGGGCAAGGCACTGCGCCGGAAGGCGGTCGATGTGCCGCGCGGCCTCACGGAGGCAACAAAACTCGGCGCCGATGATCTCGAGCGGTTGCGCGCCGAGGTCTCGTCACTGCGAGACACCTTGCTGAAATAGCCAATCGCTGCGCCAAAGCCCCATCGCTTAGATGAGCATCCTTCCGCTTCCAGCAGTTCCACTTGAAAGCGTTATGCTCTCGGCCTCGCCAAAAAGAAAAGCCCGGCGATCGCTCGCCGGGCCTAACAGATCGGACGCAAGGTCCGAAATCAGAACTACTCGTTCTGGAAGTAGGTGTACTTGCCGTCGTCGCCCTTCTTCCAGGTGTACATGACGTAGTCCGGGCGGGTGATGTCGCCCTTTTCGTCATAACCGAGCTCGCCGATCGCAGTCTTGAACGGACCCTTGGCCTTGATCGCTTCGGCAACCGCCTGCGCATCGGTCGTGCCGCCAGCCTTCGCAGCTTCTGCGATGACCTGGAGAGCAGCGTAGGAATAGAGCGTATAGGCTTCCGGCTCGAAGCCGGCAGCACGGAACTTCTCGACGAGTTCCTTGGAAGCGGGGTTCTTGCGCGGATCCGGCGCGAAGGTCATCAGCGTGCCGTCGACGGCGTCGCCGGCGATCGAGGCCAGTTCGTTCGAAACGATACCGTCACCCGACATCATCGTTGCCTTAAGACCCTGGTCCTTCATCTGGCGCATGATCAGGCCGGCCTCGGTGTGCAGACCGCCCCAGTAGACGACCGAAACGCCGGCTTCCTTCATCTTGGCGATCAGAGCCGAGAAGTCCTTGTCGCCGATGTTGACACCTTCATAGAGGGCCTCGGTGAGGCCGGCTTCGTTCATCGACTTCTTGGTTTCATCAGCAAGACCCTGACCATAGGGGGTCTTGTCATGAATGACGGCGATCTTCGCGTCCTTGAAGTTGGCGGCAAGGTAGGCACCGGCTACTGCGCCCTGCTGGTCGTCACGGCCGCAGGTGCGGAACGTGTTCCACATACCGCGCTCGGTGAACTGCGGGTTGGTCGCAGACGGCGTGATCTCCAGGATGCCGTTTTCGGCATAGACTTCCGATGCCGGGATCGACACACCGGAGTTGAAGTGACCAACGACGAACTTCACACCGTCAGCGACGAACTTGTTGGCGACCGAGATGCCCTGCTTCGGGTCCGAAACGTCGTCGCCGAGCACAAGCTTGATCTGTTCCCCGTTGATACCGCCAGCGGCGTTGATGTCGGCAGCGGCCTGTTCGGCACCTTTCTGGAGCTGCGCACCGAAGGCGGCGTTCGGGCCAGTCAGCGGGCCGGCGACACCAACGAGAATATCAGCCCAGGCGGTGCCGCTGAAGGCGACCATCGCCGTCAGCGCAACGGCCGACAGAAGAGATTTTTTCATTCTTGTTACTCCCAAATATTCGAGCGGGTCTCGTTATCAACCTGCGCAATGCCCACCATAGTTGCGCCGGTGTTTCCTTCGCACCGGCCGCGGCGGACCGGCACGCGCTGTTCCCTTTATTTGGTCTTCCAGGAGAAAGGTGAAGCCTTCTCGTAGAGCCAATAGTAGATTTTGGTCATTTGCTTGGTCCGGTAGTACCGGAAAGCTACGGTAGCAAACAACAAAAGCACGATCGTGTCCACGATATAGTATTGCAGGCTGAACATCGTACCGCCAAAGAGGGCGTGATGGATGAAACGGATCGCCAGCCCGAGCAACGCCACGTAGAGCAGCAGCCGCGGAACGTTATGCCAACTTTCGGCCACGCTCTTGCCCGTGCGCCAGGCGGTCCAGCCGCCAAGCACGCAGCTTATGAAAAGAAACTGCCAGATCGACGCTTCTTCGTAGAGAATTCCCTGCATGTCACTTGCTCCAGATGCGGGCGATCAATGACGGCCGCCTTCGAGATAGGCCGCGCGCACTTCCGGATTGGCGAGCAGATCCCTGCCGCTGCCGCTCATCGTCACCCGTCCGTTGACCATCACATAGCCGCGGTCCGAAAGCTTGAGCGCGCCGAAGGCGTTCTGCTCGACGAGGAAGACGGTCAGGCCTTCCTCCTTGTTGAGTTTCTTGATCGCTTCGAAGATACCCTTGACGATCAGCGGCGCGAGACCAAGCGACGGCTCGTCGAGAAGCAACAGTTTCGGCCGGGCCATCAGCGCGCGGCCGATCGAGAGCATCTGCTGCTCGCCGCCTGACAGCGTGCCGCCGCGCTGTGCCTTACGCTCCTTGAGCCGGGGAAAGAGCCTGAAGATCTTTTCCACGTCCTCGTCGAAATGCTTCAGGTTGTCGAGGCTCGCCCCCATCTGCAGGTTTTCGAAAACCGTCATGCGCGGGAAGATGCGCCGTCCCTCCGGCGACTGGGCAATCCTCATACGCGCGATTTCGTGGGTCGGCAGGCGCGTGATGTCATGGCCGTCGAACATCACCGTGCCGGTGCGCGCCTGCGGGCTGCCGCAGATCGTCATCATCAATGTCGACTTGCCCGCGCCGTTGGCACCGATCAGCGAAACGATTTCTCCGCGATGGACCTCGACATCGACGCCGCTCAGCGCCCGAATGTTGCCGTAGTAGGTTTCGACGGCTTTCACTTGCAGCAGCGGCGCAGTCATTGCTTGGTGCCTCCCTGCCCGCCTTCGATTTCCTCGATTTGTTCGATCACCTGTTCAACCTCTTCATCCTCGACACCCAGATAGGCCGCGATGACCCTTGGATCGTTCTTCACGAAATCCGGGGTGCCGTCGGAGATCTTCTGCCCATATTCGAGCACGACGACATGGTCCGATATCTCCATGACCACGGACATGTCATGCTCGATCAGCAGGATGGAGGTGCCGGTGTCGCTGCGGATGCCCTGCAAAAGTTCATTGAGGGCATGCGATTCGCGCGGATTGAGGCCAGCCGCAGGCTCATCGAGGCACAGCAACTCCGGTCCCGTGCACATGGCACGAGCAATCTCCAACCGCCGCTGCGCGCCGTAGGGCAAGTCCCCGGCAGGGTCGTCTGCCCGGTCGATCAGCGATGCCTTTTCGAGCCAATGCTTGGCGAGTTCAGTCGCCTCCCTGGAGGCCTGCCGGTAGGCAGGAAATCCAAGGAGCCCGAGCACGGTATAGCCCGACGCCAGCATCAGTTTGTTGTGCTGCGCGACCAGCAGGTTCTCGAGCACGGTCATGCCGGAGAACATCCGGATGTTCTGGAACGTACGCGCCACCTTTGCATGCTTGGTGATCTCGAAGTCCGGCAGCCGCTCGAGGAGATACTCCTTTCCGGACTTCTGCTTCATCGTGATCATACCCATCGTCGGCTTGTAGAAACCGGTGATGCAGTTGAATACTGTCGTCTTGCCTGCCCCGTTCGGGCCGATCAGCGCGGTGATGTCACCGCGATAGGCCTCGAAAGAGAAGTCGTTGATGGCCATCAGACCGCCGAAGCGCATCGACAGGTGCTCAACCTTGAGAATGGGATCTTGTGTCATTGTCATCGTCGTGGTCTCGAGGGCCATCAGCCATGCCCTTCCTTGGTAAAGCTGCCGGAGACGGCCTTGCGTTCGCGCAGGAACGCGGTCGGTTCACGCGATCCAACGAAGCCGCGCGGCTTCCAGACCATGACGACGACCATGGCCAGGCCAAAGATCAGCATGCGGTAGAGTTCCGGCGTGAAGTTCGGTCCGAAGACGGCCTTCAGGAAGTCAAGCTCACGCAGAATTTCGGTACCGCCGATCATGACGATCGCTGCGATCGCAATGCCCGTCAGCGACCCCATGCCGCCGAGGACGACGATCGCGAGGATCACTGCGGATTCGAGGAACACGAAGGATTCGGGCGACACGAAGCCCTGGCGTACCGCGAAGAAGGACCCGGCGATGCCGCCGAACATGGCGCCCATGGCGAAAGCCGTCAGCTTGGTGGTAACCGTGTTGATGCCAAGCGACTTGCAAGCGATCTCATCTTCGCGCAGCGCTTCCCAGGCGCGCCCGATCGGCATCCGACGCATGCGGATCGTCACGAAAGCCGTGATCAAGCAAAGACCGAGGATCAGGTAGAATAGGAAGATCTTGTAGTAGACCGACGAGATCGGCAGCCCCATCAATGCGGCAAAGCCATCCTTGGAGGCATCGAACTTGATGCCGAACAGCGTTGCCTTGGCAATGCCGGACACGCCGAACGTACCTTTGGTGACCTCGGTCCAGTTGATCAGGACAAGACGGATGATTTCGCCGAAGGCAAGCGTGACGATCGCCAGATAGTCTCCGCGCAGACGAAGCACCGGGAAGCCGAGGACCACGCCCCAGCAGGCGGCGAGGAGGCCGGCCACCGGCAACAACACCCAGAAGGACAGGCCCAGATAGGTGGAGAGCAGCGCGTAGGAATAGGCACCAACTGCGTAGAAAGCGACGTAACCGAGGTCCAGCAGGCCGGCGAGGCCGACGACGATGTTCAGGCCCCAGGCGAGCATCACATAGATCAGGATCTGGATGCCGAAATTGTCCACCCATTTCAGCGAGCCCTGAACACCGGTTAGCGCGACGATGACCGGCGGATAAAGGATCAAGGCAAGTATCGCAATCGTCGAGAAATTGCGGCTGAAGAAGCTTTCCTCCTTGGCAACTTCCGGCGCCGCCGCTTTGGCAGCCTTTCGCTGGGCAAGCCGCGGCTGGACATAGGCGACCATGAGGAAGCGGCCAACCATGGCGATGATCACGAAGATCGCCAGCAGGCCCCAACGTTGTGTCAGGATCAGCTCGTTGCGGATGTTCTGGTCGGTCTTGAGGCCGACGAACAGCACGAACAGTCCGAGCGTGATGAGGCCCGCGAAGACAGACTCGCGCAGGGCCCGCGCCGTCACCTCAGTGCCGGCGCTTGCAGTTGTAGAAGCAATGTTTGCCATTGAATTATACCTTCTCGACTTCCGGTCGTCCGAGAATACCCGACGGCTTGAAGATCAGAACGATTGCGAGAATGGAGAATGTCGCAACGTCCTTGTAGTCGATGGTGAAATAGGCCGACCACAGGGACTCGATCAGGCCGATCAGAAGTCCGCCCAAAACAGCGCCCGGCAGCGAGCCAATGCCTCCGAGAACGGCGGCGGTGAATGCCTTGACCCCGGGAACGAAGCCGTCGGTAAAAACGACCACGCCGTAATACATCAGGTACATGGTTCCCGCGACAGCAGCGAGTGCCGCACCCATGATGAAGGTCACCGAGATCGTACGATCGACGTCGACGCCGAGCAGAGCCGCCATCTTGCGATCCTGCTCGGTGGCGCGCTGTGCACGACCAAGCGGCGTCCTGTTGACGATGTACCAGAAGACGGAAAGCAGGATCGCCGTGATGATGATGATGATGATCTGCTTCAGCGAAATGGAGATGCCGAAAACCTCATAGACGGACGAGACGAGCGGCGGGATCGGCTTGTTGCGCGGTCCCTGCGTCACCTGGATGAAGTTCGACAACACGATCGACATGCCGATTGCGGTGATCAGCGGCGCCAGCCGGAATGACCCGCGAAGTGGCCGGTAGGCCACCTTCTCGATCGTCCAGTTCCACAGCGACGCCGCGAGCATAGCCACGACCATCATAAGCAAAAGCGCAAGTACAACCGGCACGCCTGCTATAAATGAGGTGAGAAGCAGAAAGACAATCAAAGCGGCGAAACCGCCAAGCATGAAGATATCGCCGTGGGCGAAGTTGATCATGCCAATGATGCCGTAGACCATGGTATAACCAATTGCGATCATACCATAAATAGACCCAAGAGTCAGCCCGTTGACGAGCTGCTGGACGAAATACTCCATCAATCTTCCCCTGGACCAGATCCTTAAAGGTCCGGTCTCTTGTTTTTTAAGCTCATTGTTGAGCACTGTGTTTGGTCGATTCCATACCTCTTTCAAACGAAAAGGAAAGCTAAAAAACGCGACTTCGGCAAAAACTTCCTCGATAAAATCGATTTGACGCTTTTAGAGCCAGAAAAACCAAAACTTCCGCAGCTTCCGCCCGCAAAATCATCAACTTTAGTCGCAAATGCGCGGGGGATCCGCGTGGCAGCCTGGCCACCGAATGGCCAGGCTGGGCGCTGCTTCGCCGCTCAGGTGCGCATCCGCTGCCCGTTTGCGTCGAACAAGGGATTCGCCTGGAGGCGTGCCGGCAGAATCTCGCCCAGGAGTTCGATCGACCAGCCATCGCTGCGATCAGCGATCTCCTTCGGTACGTAACCCATGGCCACCGAAACGCCGCTCGTGTGCGCATAACCGCCCGATGTCACCCATCCGCGCACGACGCCGTCGAGATAGATCGGCTCGTCACCGATGACGTCGGCATCCCTGGCCCCGAGGACGAAGGTCCTGAGACGCAGCGCACCACCGTCCGCCTTCTCCTTCATTGCAGCCACCTTGCCGATAAAGTCCGCGTCCTTGCCGGTCGCGATGAAGCGGCCGAGGCCGGCCTCGACCGGGCCATAGAGCGGACGGTACTCGCGCGCCCAGCTGCCGAAGGATTTCTCGACGCGCAGCGCATTCAGCGCCCTGAGGCCGAACAGCCGGATCCCGGACGCTGCCCCCTTCTCCATCAGCAGCTCGAAGAGATAGCGCTGGTATTCGGGCTTCATCCAGATCTCGTAGCCGAGATCGCCGGTGTAGCTCACACGGCCGACGATCATGGGCGCCATGCCGAGGTCCATCCGGCGGATGTCCAGGAATGGAAAGGCGGCGTCGGAGACGTCGAGATGGGTGAGACCGGCAAGCACGTCGCGCGCCTTCGGCCCGGCGATCGACAGGCCAACCAGTTCCAGCTTCAGCGCCTTCAGCGAAACCGAGCCGTCCTCAGGCAGATGCGCCTCGAACCAGCGCATGTGATAGTCCTCGGCGATGCCGGAGCCGATCAGCAGGAAGTCTTCCTCCCCGAGCTTGGCAAGCGTGAAGTCGCCGATCAGCTTGCCGTCGTCCTTCAGCATTGGCGCCAGCGTCATGCGCCCCACCTGCGGAATACGGCAGGCGAGCAGCCGGTCGAGCCAGGCTTCAGCGCCCTCACCCGTGATCGCATATTTGGCAAAGCCCGATGTCTCCATCAGGCCGACGCCTTCGCGCACGGCCCGGGCCTCCGCGCCCACCGTCTCGAAGTCGGTCGAGCGCCGCCAGGAGAAGGCGTCCTTGACGCCTTCGGGTGCAAACCACAGCGGCGTTTCAAGCCCGTAGGACGCGCCGAAGACGGCGCCGGCAGCCTTCAGCCGGTCGTAGATCGGCGTCGTCAGCAGCGGCCTTGCCGCCGGCAGCTCCTCGTTCGGATAACGGATCGAGAAGCGACGTGAGTAGTTCTCGCGCACCTTGGCATTGGTATAGGCAAGCGTGGCGAAATCGCCGTAGCGCGAGACGTCCATGGCAAAGACGTCGAAGCCGGGGTCGCCATGGATCATCCAGTTGGCAAGCGCCAGCCCAACGCCGCCGCCCTGGCTGAAGCCGGCCATGACGGCGCAGGCCGACCAGAAATTCCTCAAGCCCCGCACCGGGCCGACGAGCGGGTTACCGTCCGGCGAGAAGGTGAAAGGGCCGTTGATGATCTTCTTGATGCCGGCTTTGTTGAAGGCCGGGAAATGCCTGAAGCCGACTTCGAGTTCCGGCGAAATGCGGTCGATATCCTCTGCCAGCAGCTCATGGCCAAAATCCCAGGGCGTGGAGATCGGCGACCACGGACGGCACGCCTTCTCATAGGTGCCCATCAGCATGCCCTGACGTTCCTGGCGCAAGTAGATTTCGCCATCAAAATCGACGCAGTGCATCAGCTCATTGCCGCGCGTCTGGTTGAACTCGATGACCTCTGGCATATCCTCGGTGATGAGATACATGTGCTCCATAGCGAGCACCGGGAGTTCCAGCCCCACCATGCGCCCCACCTCGCGGGCCCAGAGGCCGGCGGCGTTGACGACGTGTTCGGCGACAATCTCGCCCTGGTTGGTGATGACCCGCCAGCAACCGTCTTCCCGCTGCACCAGATCCTCGACCTTGGTGTGCAGATAGATCTCCGCACCGTTCTTCTTCGCCGATTTGGCATAGGCATGCGTCGTGCCATAGGGGTCGAGATGGCCCTCGACCGGATCGAATACCGCACCGACGAACTGGTCTGGATCGAGCAGCGGCATCAGGTCGTGCGCTTCCTTGGGCGTCAGCAGCTCGGCCTCGAGCCCCATGTAGCGCCCCTTGGCGAGGATCGACTTCATCCAGTCGAAGCGCTCCTTGGTGGCCGCCAGCATCATGCCCGATGTCATGTGCAGGCCGACGTCCTGACCGGAATACTCCTCAATCTCCTTGTAGAGCTCGACCGTATATTTCTGCAGCTTGGCGACGTTCGGGTCACCGTTGATCGTGTGCATGCCGCCGGCCGCATGCCAGGTGGAGCCGGACGTGAGCTCCGACCGTTCGAGCAGGACAGCATCGGTCCAGCCGAACTTCGTCAGATGATAGAGCACCGAGCAACCGACGACACCGCCTCCGATAACGACGACCTTGGCATGGCTTTTCATGCGTACACTCCGTCTTTCCATGCTCCGGCGGAGGCATGGCCAAATTGTCAGGAAGAAAATCAAGACCGCTTACCTTCCGGACAGAAGCGCAGGCGGCGAATGGTGGCAGCCTAGTCAGAAAGGCGGCGCCGATAAAGACACGGCTGCGAAGGGCGCTTGTCCATTTCCGCCGTTTGCTGGCGGATCGGCGACCCGATTGCGGCATTTCATGCCGCATTTGTTTTCAGCCTCACGAAAAAGGCTGTTCAGTCTGAAAAAGCGGCGGTGAGATCGAACGCCCGCCCCATCCGCATCAGGTCGTCGAAGAGCGATTCGGCGTAGCTTCGCGGCACGATCAGTTCAAACGTATCCTCGTCCGTCCGGGCGAGATTGACCGGGATGTGGCCGCACAGAACATTGGCACTCCCCCCAAGCGAGAAGGTCGCGGGATGGACGTCGAGGCCGATACCTTTGGCAAGGATGCTGCGCACGTTCGGGCCGGTGAGGCGGAAGACGACGCGCCCGTCGCTTTGGTCGACGACATAGGCGCCCCAGTCGCAGAGCTCTTCGAGGCGACGCACGAGCCCGCTCGGCGCCTCCACCTCGGAGACCACCAGCCATTCCCCGGGGCCTGAGAAACGGAGCGACAGCTCGGGCACCGAAGCAATCGACTGCCGCACTGCCTCCGCCTGCCCGGCACGGGCAAGAACCGTCGCCATCGCACGCCAATGGCCGACCATCAGGTGATCGGCGGCCGCGGGCCTCGGTGCAGAGCGCAGTTTCTGTTCCAGTGCGTGGCGGTTGTTGTAGTCGCGAACCATCGCCGCCTCCTCAGGCCTTCAGCTTTGCGTTTTGCGGATCGACGAAGACCGGATCGCAGACCTCGGCGACGATCTCCTGATCGCGCAGCTTGTCGAAAACGATGACCTTCTCGCCGTACCGCTCACGCCCGGACTTCAGGAAGGCAAGTGCGATGGCATGCCCCAGGACCGGCGAGAAGCCGGCCGAGCTTACCCAACCCTGATCGTTCAGCGTCGAGGGCTTCGTACCTTCCTTCAGGAGATGGGCGCCGGCGCGCATGTCCTTGTCGGCATCGACGGGCTTCAGCCCGACGAGCTGCATGCGATCGGCGGCCGTCAGCCCGTAGCGCGTCGACAGCCGCTTGCCGATGAAGTCGACTTTCTGCATCGACAGCATGCGGCCAAGGCCGGCGTCGTCGGGTGTCACGCGACCGTCGAATTCGGCATGCGTCAGCAGTCCCTTCTCGAGCCGCAGCACATTGAGCGCCTCGACGCCATAGGCGCAGATATCGTGGGGCCGGCCGGCCTCCATGATCTGGTCCGCCACCGCTTCGCCGTTGCCGGCCGGCACGGCCAGTTCGAAGGCGAGTTCCCCGGAGAAGGAGATGCGGAAGAGCCGCGCGGCCACGCCGCTTTTCAGAACAATCTTCCGGGCGGAAAGGAACGGAAATGCGCCGTCGGAAATGTCGCCGTCGACAATCTGCTGCAACACCGCGCGTGCCTTCGGGCCGGCGATCGCCATCTGCGCCCATTGGTCGGTCGACGAGGTGAAACGGACTTCGAGTTCCGGCCAGAGCGCCTGGGCGCAATATTCCATGTGCGCCATGACCGGGCCGGCCATCGCCGTCGTCGTGGTGACGAAGAAATGCGCCTCGTCGAACCGGCTCACCGTGCCGTCGTCGAAGACGAACCCGTCCTCGCGCAGCATCAGGCCATAGCGCGCCTTGCCGACCGGCAGCTTCAAGACCGGGTTGCAGTAGAGCCGGTTGAGGAACTCCGCGGCGTCGGGGCCGAAAACCTCGATCTTGCCGAGCGTCGAGACGTCGCAGAGGCCGACATTGGCTCGCACGTTCAGCACTTCGCGATCGACGCTTTCGCGCCAGGTCTTCTCGCCGGCGCGCGGGAACCACGCCGAGCGATGCCAGAGCCCCGCCTCGACGAAGGTCGCACCGTTTTTCATCGCCCAGCCATGCAGCGGTGACTTCCGTGCCGGCGCCGCGTGTTCGTCGCGTGCCGTCCCGGCAAGCGCACCAAGGGAGACCGGTGTGTAGAAAGGCCGGAAGGTCGTGGTGCCGACCTCCGCCGGGCTGACACCGCGCATGCCCGCGAGAATGCCGACAGCGTTGATGTTGGAAAGCTTGCCCTGGTCGGTCGCCATGCCGTTGGTGGTGTAGCGCTTGGCATGCTCCACATGGCCGAAGCCTTCGCGAAGCGCGAGGCCAAGATCCTTCGCATGCACGTCGTTCTGGAAATCGACGAAGGCCTTCGACTTGGCACCCGGGACATACCAGAGCGCAGTGAAGGAAGAGGCTTCTTCACCGTCAACGACGGGCATCGCGGCCGAGGTGGCGCTGAAACCGAGATCCGCGGCAATCGCTGCGGCCTTGTCCGCACCATCAGACAGACAGCCGGCGAGCGTATAGATACCGTTGGCAGCACCGACGGGGCGCAGACCGCCACCGACATCGGGGGCAGCGAATGCCTTCAACTCCTCCGACCAGACCGGTCTTGCACCCCGCTGGCAGGCAAGATGCACGACCGGGCTCCAGCCGCCGGACATGCCGAGGGCATCACAGGCGATCAGTTCCTCGAAGCCGGAGCGCTCGACGACGATGCCCTTGAGGCGTTGCCTGCCCTTGGTATCGACGATGGAGGCCGAACGGATGACCCGGACACCATCGGGCGCCTGATCGCCGGATTCCGCTCGGGCATCGATGATCGCTGCGATCGCGACGCCTTTCGCAGAAAGCGCCCGCGCCGTGCGATAGCCGGCGCTGCCGCTGGTGAAGATCGCGACCGTCTTGCCTGCGCCCACGCCGTAGCGTTCGGCATAGGTGGTCATGGCACCGGCCATCATCACGCCGGGGCGATCATTGCCGCCGAAGACCAGCGGCCGTTCCTCGGCACCGGTTGCGAGCAGCGCGCGCTTGGCAACGATTCGCCAGACGCGCTCGCTCACAAGCTTCGACGACGGCTCGGCGACGTGCTTCTGCACGCGCTCGACGGCGCCGAAGACGTTGTCGTCGTACCAGCCGAAGACAGTTGTGCGCGAAAGCAGTGTGACGTTGGGCAGCGATTGCAGTTCCGCGACCGTGCGGTCGGCGAAGACGGATGCCGGGGCACCGTCGATGGTCTCGCTGGTCGAAAGCAGGGAACCGCCGAGCCGGAAATCCTCGTCTGCAACGATGACCCGGAGGCCGGCGCGGCCGGCCGTCAGTGCCGCCATCAGCCCGGACGGACCGGCACCGACGACGAGCAGATCGCAGAAAGCCCAGGATTTCTCGTAGGTCTCGGGGTCGCGTTCGAGCACCGCCCGGCCGAGGCCCGCAGCACGGCGAATGAAGGGCTCGTAGATCCGCTCCCAGAACTGCTTCGGCCACATGAAGGTCTTGTAGTAGAAGCCGGCGCCGAGGAAGGGCGACAGCACGCCGTTGACTGCCCCGATATCGAAGCCGAGCGACGGCCAACGGTTCTGGCTTCGCGCCGTCAGCCCGCCGTAGAGTTCGGCGACAGTCGCCTTGGTGTTCGCATCGGTGCGGGCACCGGAGCCGATGGTGACGAGCGCGTTCGGCTCAGAGGGCCCGGTGCTGACGATGCCGCGCGGCCGATGGTACTTGAAGCTGCGGCCGACGAGCAACTGGTCGTTGGCAAGCAGCGCCGAGGCCAGCGTATCGCCCGCAAAGCCGCGCAATGGACTGCCGTCGAAGGTGAAGCTCAGCGTTTTGCTGCGATCGATCAGACCGCCGGAGGAGAGCCGATAGCCGCTCATCGCTCAACCCTCCGCGCGAACTCGGCGGCATCGACGACGGAATAGACCTCGTGGGTGGCCGTATCACGCTCGACCACCAGGAAGCGGCGACAGCCGGCGACGTGATGCCAGTGCTCGAAGGTCCGGCCGCGCGGGTTGGCGCGCACATAGACATAGTCGTGCCAGGCTTCGTCAGAGTCCATCGGTTCGGGGCGGCCGCGCGAGGCATCGCCGCGGATCGCGAATTCTTCCTTCGGTCGAACCCCGCAATGCGGGCAGGTAATCAGGCTTGCCATTGTCTTCCGTATCCTGAAGCCGACCTCGGCCCCCGTTCATTCCGTACCGCCGGGCGGGCCGGCAAAGTGCTGTCAGTGAAGGTTGGGCTGCGGGCCGGCGCCGGCCTCGTCGACGGCATAGCCGCGGGCGAAGCGATCGAGCCTGAGAGCGCGCGCCACCGGATGGGTGTCGTTCTTGGCGATCAGATGAGCGAAGCAATAACCGGAGGCCGGCGTCGCCTTGAAGCCGCCGTAGCACCAGCCGCAGTTGAGGTAGAGATTGTCGATCGAGGTGCGGTCGATGATCGGCGAACCGTCCATGCTCATGTCCATGACCCCGCCCCAGGCGCGCAGCACCCGAACGCGTGACAGGCCGGGGATCATCGTCACCCCCTCCTCCATCACGTGCTCGGCGGTCGCAAGATTGCCACGCTGAGCATAGGAGGAATAGCCGTCGATCTCGGCGCCGAAGACGAGGCCGCCCTTGTCCGACTGCGAGATGTAGAAGTGGCCGCCGCCATAGACGATCACGTGGTCGATGCAGGGCTTCAGCCCCTCGGTCACGAAGGCCTGAAGCACATGGCTTTCAAGCGGCAGCTTGAGGTCCGCCATCTCGCCGACGCGCGAGGAATTGCCGGCCGCAGCCAGCGCCAGCTTGCCGCAGCCGATGAAGCCTTTGCTCGTTTCGACGCCGGTGACGACGCCGTTTTCTCGGCGGATGCCGGTCACTTCGCAATGTTCGATGATGTCGACGCCATGTCGGTCGGCACCGCGGGCATAGCCCCAGGCGACCGCATCGTGTCTCGCCGTGCCGGCGCGCCGCTGCAACAGCCCACCGAGGATCGGATAACGGGCGTGGTCGTAATTGAGAAAGGGGATCATCTTCTTCAATTGTTCACGCTCGATGAGCTCGGCCGCCACGCCTTCCATCCACATCGCGTTTCCGCGCCGGACATAGGCGTCGCGCTGGGCGTCGCTGTGATAGAGCATGATGACGCCGCGTTGCGACAGCATCACATTGTAGTTGAGGTCCTGCTCCAGCCCTTCCCAAAGCTTCATTGAAAACTCGTAGAAGGGTTCGTTGCCGGGCAGCATGTAGTTGGAGCGCACGATCGTCGTGTTGCGCCCGACATTGCCCGAGCCGAGATAACCCTTCTCCAGCACCGCGACGTTCTTCACGCCGAATTCCTTGGCGAGGTAGTAGGCGGTCGAAAGACCGTGCCCGCCGCCGCCGACGATGATCACGTCGTAATGCGGTTTCGGCTGGGGCTGGCGCCATTGCGGCTTCCAATTCAGGTTTCCGGAAAGGGCGTTCCTGACGAGCGAGAAGGCGGAATAACGCATGAAGGCATCCAGGTGAGTTGCGTCGGCACATTTGCACAGCCGTGAGGCGGAAGCCAAGACGCAAGCCTGGCGCAGGTGCAAAAAACCGTTCGCTGGCTCATCGTGCACTTCGCTGCGCAGCGGAGTGGATCGATGTTCGTCTCCAATCGAATGCGCCTACCGCCAAAAGCACGGGTACCATCCTGTTCCCGATATGCTATGGGCTTGGTGATGGACGGAAAGTAAGGGCGAATGCTGGAGATACTGCAACAATCGGCGATATCAGCGGGTCGGGCCATTCTCGACATCTACAACGCAGGCCCGGCGGTCACCTACAAGCCGGACTTTTCGCCGGTCACCGACGCCGATGCCTGCGCCGAGCGCATCATCCTGGCGGACCTCGCCCGCGCCTTCCCGGAGGTGCCTGTGGTCGCCGAAGAGGCTGTCGCCGCAGGCTTCGTGCCTGACATCGCCGGCAAATCCTTCTTCCTTGTCGATCCGCTCGACGGCACGAAGGAATTCATCGGCCGGCATGACGACTTTACCGTCAATATCGCGTTGATCGAAAACGGCGCGCCCGTGGCCGGCGTCGTTTACGCACCGGCGCTCGGCATCCTCTATGCGGCGAACCACGGCAAGGCAGTGAAGGCGGTCATCGACGAGACCTTTCGCCTCGACCATGAAACGATCATTGGCTGCCGCAGTTGCGGCGATCGCATGGTGGGTCTAGCCAGCCGTTCGCACAACAGCGCCGAGACGATCGCCTACCTCGCCGAGCACGGCATAGCCGACTACAGAGCGGTCGGCTCGTCCCTCAAGTTCTGCCTTCTCGCCGAGGGGCTCGCCGACGTCTATCCGCGCTTCAGCCGCACGATGGAATGGGACACGGCCGCGGGCGATGCCATCCTCCGGGCGGCTGGCGGCGAAACACTGACGATGGACGGTGCGCCGCTCACCTACGGCAAGCGCAACCAGAAGAACGACAGCGACTTCGCCAACCCCTGGTTCGTTTCGCGCGGCAAGCCGTAAGGACCCCGCCGGGAACCCATCACTCTTGCCGAATTCCGGCCGCGATCAGCTGGCCGAGCGTCCTCTCGTTGAACGGCTTGTCTATCCGCGGGACGTCCCGCAGATGCCCTGGGAAAAGCTCCATGTCGCTGTAGCCGCTGGTGAACCCAAACGGCATGCCGCGTGCAAGCATCGCATCGGCAACGCCGAAGCTCGTATGGTTATCGAGATGGACGTCGAGGATTGCAAAGTCAAAGCTCTGTCGAGACAGGATCTCCATCGCCTGGTCCGCATTCGCCGCGATCGTCACCTCGGCAATACCGAGCGACGTCAGGATTTCTTCGGCATCCGATGCAATGAGGAAATTGTCTTCGAGAACAAGAACGGTCCGGACCTGCGGCGGAACTTCGTCCATCCAGCTTACTCCACCTTTTGCGCGCACCGACAGGGCATTTGCGCCGATAAGAGCAAGCTATAGGCGCCTCGAGGCGGCCCGGCATTTAAATAAGACATGTAGCGTCGATTGGGGCCAAGCGCGGAACAACCGACCGGTACTGACGTTCAACACCGGTACGCGGATCACGATCGCAAGCGATCGCTGTTTCGCGGCTTTCTCAAGATAGAACGGGAGCAGGAGAATGAAGCAGACAGCCTCCGTGCTTAAACCGAAGGTCAAGGACGAAGAATTCGACATCGGCCTGACCAGGGCCTACCGTCAGCAGATGGCAGCGGCACTGTCCGACATCCTTGCCGATACCTACAAGCTGGTGATCAAGAGCCACATCTACCATTGGAATGTGGTCGGCCCATTGTTCAAGCCGCTGCACGAATTGACGGAAGAGCACTACAACACGCTCTTTCAGGCGACTGACGTGATTGCCGAGCGGATACGTGCACTGGGTCACCTCGCCCCAGCCAAACTCACCGAGGCGGCGGCATTTGCCCCGAGCGGCGGCTCCGTCAACCACGCGAGCGCGGCCGACATGGTGGCCGACCTGATTGCCGATCACGAGGCGGCCGTGCGCCGCATGCGCGATGCCGGCACCAAGGCGGACGAGAACGACGACCTTGTCACCACGGACATGCTGACCGATCGCCTCAACTTCCACGAAAAGGCGCTTTGGATGCTGCGAGCGATCGTCGCAGCCTGATCCTATCGGGGTCCGGCATCGATGCGGCGACGTTCGCCGCATCGGAAAGGAAAGGATACGGCGCCCTTCAACGGCATTTCAGATGAAGGGCCGCTTGGGTTCATTCAACCCTTCCCAGCCCGAAATCGCAAGCAATCCATCGATATCGCGGACATTGCAGCCCTTGTCCGCCCAGCGGATCAGGTCGCGCTCGGCAAGCTTCTTCAACGTCTTGTTGGTATGGACGATCGAAAGACCCAGCGTATCGGCCACATGCTGCTGCGTGACCGGAATGGCGACGCGACTGCTGCTGAAAAGGTCGAGTGCCTTTGCACGCTGGTAGAGAAAGGCAAGCAGGTAGGCGGCCCGTTCCAGCGCCGAGCGGCGACCGATGCTCAGGAGGTTCTCATCCAGAATGCGCTCCTCGCGCGCCGCGATCCAGGTGAGGTCATAGGCGAGTTCGGGATAGTTGGCGAACAGGCGGTTCAGCTTGCCGCGCTCGAAAACGCAAAGGGTCACCGGCGACAGCGCTTCAATCGAATGCTGCATCTCCCCCATCAGGCTGCCCTGCAGGCCGATCAGATCACCCGGCATCACATAATTCAGGATCTGGCGGCGTCCGTCATCGAGCATCTTGTAGCGAAAGCCCCAGCCGGAAAGCACCGTGAAGAGGTGGGCGCTGTGCGCGCCTTCAACGAGGATGGTTGCGCCGCCATCGACTGCGAGTTCACCGGTCTTGAATTGCGACACAAAGGCGAGTTCTTCATTTGTGAAGGCGCGAAAATGGTCGAGCTTCCGCAATGGACAGCTTTCGCAAGGTGTGCGTTTTTCGTTTCGAGTTGCAGTTCCGTTCATCGTTCCATCCGCGAAAATGCCTTCGGCCACGCGTTCAATGCAAAACTGCAAGTAGCGCCGGAGCTGCCCGGGACAAGGGACGGCCTTGAAAACACATGGTTTTCAGGAGCCTCTTGCCGAGACGCCAATGGACAGGCCGTCCTTGGCGCCCTATCTCTTGCATTCGATCCCACCGCTGGAGCTTCCGCCATGCTGCACCCCGCCTTCGCCCCCAACAATGTTGCCGTCGTCACCGGCGCCGCCTCCGGCATTGGATTGGCAGCATCGCGCCATTTCGCCTCGCTCGGCCTGCGCGTCGTGCTCGCCGACCTCGCAGGCGAGAGATTGGACAAAGCGGCCGCCGAGGTCGCTGCCGTCGCGCCGGCGGGTGCGCAGCACGTCGTTGCGGTCCCGACTGATGTCTCGCGCCTCGAAGATCTGGAAGCGCTCGAACGCGAGACGCGTCGACGGTTCGGCGAGGTGCACGTACTCATGAACAATGCCGGTATCCAGCCCGGCAGCGACATACTCGGTGCGTTGGCAGCCTGGGAGGCGACGATCGGCGTCAATCTCTGGGGTGTCATCAATGGTGCCCGCACCTTCGCGCCGGGCATGGTCGCCCATGGCAAGGCGGCGGTCATCATCAACACCGGCTCGAAGCAGGGCATCACCACGCCGCCGGGCGACCCGGCCTATAATGTCTCGAAGGCGGGTGTGAAGGTCTTCACCGAAGCGCTGGAACACGAGTTGCGCAACACCGCCGGCAGCCAGGTTCACGCCCACCTCCTGATCCCCGGCTTCGTCTATACGTCGCTGACGGCCCATGGCCGCACCGAGAAGCCCGCCGGCGCCTGGACGGCCGAGCAGACCGTCGACTTCATGATGGAAAGTCTCGCCCGCGGCGATTTCTATATCCTCTGCCCCGACAACGACGTCGCCCGCGCCACCGATGAGCGACGCATTCTCTGGGCTGCCGGCGACATCGTCGAGAACCGGCCGCCGCTGTCTCGCTGGCATCCGAAGTACGGGGAAGCGTTCAAGGCGTTCCTCGAAAAGGATCGCGACTGATCCCCGGACGTAAACACAGCGTTCGCCGCAGCGCTTCTGGTGCTGGCGCCGCGCTCCGTGTTTTGTGAGCAGAGACCAATGAGGAATCAAGAATGACGAGCGGCATCCACCACATCACCCTGATTGCCCGGAAGGTCCAGGCAAACGTCGATTTCTATGTGGGGTTCCTGGGTTTGCGCCTCGTCAAGCGGACGGGCGGATACGAAGACGCCAACCAGCTGCACCTCTTTTATGGTGACGCCGAGGGCTCGCCCGGATCGCTCGTCACCTTCCTGATGTGGGAGGACGGCGGTCGCGGCCGGGTGGGCCACAGCCAGCCGAGCGAAATCGCCTTCGCTATCCGGCCGGAGAGCATCGGCTTCTGGCTGACTCGGGCGCTGCAATTCAACATCGCCACCTCAGGGCCGTCGCAGGAGTTCGGCGAACCGGTGCTGGGCCTCAAGGATCCGGACGGCGTCATCGTCAAGCTCGTCGGCACCGAGGCGGTTTCGGCCACGGCTCCCTGGAGCACGCGCGATATCCCGGAAGAGGATGCGATCCGACGCCTGCGCGGCGCCACAATCCTTACCGAGAAGCCGGCAGAATCCGTTCGCTTCCTGAAGACCCATTTCGGTTACAGTGAAACGGCCTCCAGCGATACCATCCGTCGCCTCACCTCCGCCTCCGGCGACGTTATCGACGTGCGCGACGCGACTGGCTTCTGGACGTCTGCGCCTGGAACCGGGACGATCGACCACGTTGCTTTCCGCGCGCCGGATCGGGCTGCCGTGGAACAAGTGGGGGTCGACCTGCGACGCGATGGCGCCGGCGCCATCAACGCGCATGACCGCAAATACTTCTATTCGCTCTACGTGCGCGAGCCCGGCGGCTCGCTCTACGAACTGGCAAGCGACGTGCCCGGCTTCACCGTCGACGAACCCGAGGAAACCCTCGGCACCGAACTCTTCGTCCCCGCACATTTCGGCGCCGCCAGGGAAGAATTGCTGCTCGCCATGCCGCAGTTCGCACTGCCGGGAGAACCGCGCCTGACGCAAAGGGATCTGCCCTTCGTGCACCGTTTCTACCATCCGGAGCACCTGAACGACCGCACCTTCATGCTGCTGCACGGCAGCGGCGCCAACGAGACGCAGCTCCTCCATCTTGCGCACCAGGTCGACCGCGAAGCGACACTCGTCGGCATTCGTGGCCGGGCGAACGAAGAAGGTTTGCCGCGCTGGTTCCGCCGCTATTCACCGACGACCTTCGACCAGAAGGACGTGCGCGCGGAGGCCGATGCCTTCGCTGCCTTCGTCGAGGGAGCCGAAGACGGCTACCGCATCGATCTCGAGAAGACCGTCTTCATCGGCTACTCCAACGGCGCCAACCTGCTGGTCGCGCTGATGCTCCTGCATCCGGGACTGATCCGCAACGTCGTGCTGATGCGCTCGATGCTCGTGCTCGACGATGTGCCGCCTCCTGATCTCTCGGGCACGAACATCCTGCTGCTGACGGGCCAGCACGACAGCTACGGAGAATTCGCGCCTCGCCTGAAGGCGGAGCTGTCACGCACCGGCGCGGATCTGACGACGACAGAACTCGACATGGGGCACGAGATCGGCGCACCTGATATTGCTGCAATCCAGCAATGGCTGGAGGAGAAGGGGCTGTAAGTCCCCCCGCCCCGCCTCCGACTGTCCGGCACCCCCTCTGGTCGGCCTTCACCCGAGCATCCATTGCCAAGCCGGTGCCGCATCGTGGATCCTCGGTCGAACCCGAGGATGACGAGAGCGTCGCGTTACGACGATGTCAGCCGCCTACGCTTCTTTTTCCGCCCTGGCAAAATCCGCGAACGCCTTGACGAAGGCTGCCAGTCGGTCGCGGGCAGCCGCATCCGTCAGCGTCCCCTCGTCGTCGAAAAGCGTGTCCGCTTTGGGCAACATCAGCCGCTTGCCCGACCAGAGCTCGGCACCGAGCGTGCGCATGACGGGCAGCCACGCGTTCTGACTGAGAATGGTGCCGAAATTGCCGGGCGAGGCGCCGGCGAGCGCGAAAGGTCGGTTGCGAAACACCTTGGCGATATCGGCCGATGGCCGGCTCAACCAGTCGATCGCGTTCTTGAACACGCCCGGAATGGAGTTGTTGTATTCAGGCGTGAACAGGATGACGCCATCGGCGGCCATCACCTGCTGCTTCAGAACCGTCACAGCCGGCGGAATACCGCTCTCTTTTTCGATATCGCCATCATAGAGCGGAATACCGTGCAGTGTCGCGGTGTCGAATTTGACGTCATCCGGCAGATTTTCCGCGGCCGCCCGCATCAGGCCCGTGTTGAACGACGCTTTGCGCAGGCTCCCGGATATGCCGAGGATTTTCGTCATGAGATCTGATCCTTCCTACTCTACAGGTCCTTGCGGGCGCGCCTCGATAAAGTGAGGGCGGGATACGGGCGGAAAGCCGCACATGTTTTCCTCACCCGCTCTGATGCAGAACGCGACAACCGTCATGATGTGTCCGTGCGCGGCCGATGTCCAACAGGACCAGAGGGATAGAGACAAAAAAGCCGGGGACGAATCCCCGGCTTGTCGTTCGGACCAGACTGTTAGACCAGCGGCTTCAGCCGTGCCTCGATCTGGGCGCGCTTCGGCTCCAGGAACGGCGGCAGCGACAGGCTCTCGCCGAGCGTTTCCATCGGCTCGTCGACGGCGAAACCGGGACCATCGGTCGCGATCTCGAAGAGAACGCCATTCGGCTCGCGGAAATAGAGCGAGCGGAAATAGAAGCGTTCGACCTCGCCGCTCGACGGCAGGCGGAAGCCATTGAGACGTTCGGTCCATTCCGTCAGCGCCGCATTGTCGGGCGCCCGGAAGGCGACGTGATGCACCGCACCAGCGCCCTGCCGGGCAATCGGCAGACCCGGCTGGACCGCGACATGCAGTTCCGCCGCAGGACCGCCTTCGCCCATCGTGAAGACATGGACCTCACCCTCACCATCCGGCGACGGATAGGTCCGCGCCGCGCTCATGTTCATCACATGAGTCAAAACCAGTTCTGTGTTGGTGATGTCGGGCACGCTGATCGTGATCGGCCCGAGGCCCTTGATCTGATGTTCGGCCGGAACCGGACTCTTTTTCCAGGGATGCGAGGGCTGAAGTCCGCCATCGTCGATCAACCGGAAGCGCTGGCCTTCGCCGTCCTCGAAATCAAGCGAGATGCGGCCATCGATCTCGATGACGTCTCCGGCCGTAACCTTGAGTTCGTCGAAACGACGCTTCCACCAGCGCACGCTTTCCGCGCTACCAACCCGCAGACCCGTGCGCGAAATGCTGTGTGTGCCGCGGCCTTCGGGCCCGACCGGCCAGTCGAAGAAGGTCAGGTCCGTTCCGGGCGTGGCACGGCCGTCAGCGTAGAAAAGGTGATAGGCGGTTGTATCGTCCTGGTTGACGGTCTTCTTGACCAGCCGCAGCCCGAGCGTCTCGGTGTAGAAGCTGAGGTTCTCCGGCGCATTCGCGGTGATCGCCGTCAGGTGATGGATCCCAGTCAGTTGCAAGCTCATGATTGCCTCCAATGCGTGGCATTTCTGTTGAGCACCATATGGGATGTCGGATCGTTTCCGACAGTGGATCAATTAAGAACGGAACGTTCCCTCACGGTGAACGATCACCCCCGCATCGTCGCTGAAAAAGCACCTAGTTCATGGTTGCCACCAGCGAGATCGGGCGCAACCCGCACACCCTCAACGCCGATTGAGATCGCCGAGATAGGTGTTTTCAAGGCGGGAGATTGCATAGGCCCGCGGGTCGATCTCGACCAGCAGCATGGTTTCCTGCCCTGCCCCCGCCTTGGCGAGCAACTGCCCGTCGGGTGCCGCAATGCGCGACAGGCCGGCGAAGGAAAACAGCGGATCCGAGCCGTGATGATTGATGTAGGCGACGAACACCTGGTTTTCGAAGGCGCGCGTCTGGATCATGTGCTCGGCGATGAAATCTCCGGACCAGCCGGCCGGCAGCGCCGTCGGCACCAGAACCGCTTCGGCACCGGCCAGCGCCAGTCGCCGGACGTTCTCCGGAAACTCGACGTCGTAGCAGATCAGCATGCCGCAGGTGACGCCGCGGTGCACGAAGAGCCGGGTCGACGGTTCCGGCGCCCGGAAGATCGCACGCTCGTAGTCTCCGTAGAGATGGGACTTGCGGTAGACGACCGGTGTCGCCGCGCCATCGACATAGACGGCGCTGTTATAGACGTCGGTGCCGTCGCGCTCGGCAAAACCGGCGATGATCGCAATGCCGGTCTCCGCCGATATCGCCTTGAGACGCTGAACGATCGCACCGTCTGCGGGCTCGGCGAGCGCCGTCAGCGCCTCACCGGCGCCATAACCGGTGACGCCGAGCTCCGGCGTCAGCAGCAGC
Organism: Sinorhizobium sp. NFACC03; assembly: GCF_900103435.1. NCBI lineage: Bacteria > Pseudomonadati > Pseudomonadota > Alphaproteobacteria > Hyphomicrobiales > Rhizobiaceae > Sinorhizobium > Sinorhizobium sp. NFACC03. The sequence goes on along the minus strand of NZ_FMXF01000034.1, from coordinate 43,066 downwards.
GTCGCGCCTTCGGCCGCAGCATCCCTGGCGGCGCGCGCGATGCGGTCGAGATTGGCGACAACGTCACCCGCCGCCGACTGCATCTGGAGAGCGGCAAGCTTCATCATTTTCCATCCGACGACATGGCGCCGAGCAGCTTCGGCAGGTCGCCGAAGCGGGCGACGAGGCCGAAGATCACCGCAGCCGTCGTGACGAAGAGTACCGTCACCGAAGCCATGGTCGGCGTGTAGCCGTAGCGCAGCGCGTTGAAGATCTTGATCGGCAGCGTTTCCACGGTAAAACCGACGGTCATGTAGGCAACGATGTATTCGTTCAGCGACAGCACGAAGGCGAAGGCGTAGCCCGAGACGATATAGGGCAGGATCAGCGGCAGCACGACAGTGCGGAAGATCGTGCGCTCGTCGGCCCCCATGGTCGAGGCTGCCTCGACCAGCGAACGGTCGATCGAGGTAAAGCCGAGCGAAAGGGTCACCAGCGGCAGCGTCACGAAGAAGATCGCGTGGCTGACCACCGCCGTCCAGGGCTGGCCGTAGAAGCCGACCGTCGCCCAGAAGGTGAGCATGCCGAGCGCGGTAATGACCGGCGGCAGCGTGAAGGGGGCGACGCCGAGAAGCTGGAAGATGTTCGCCCAGGGCGCGATACGCCGCCACAGAAACCAGGAGAGCGGGAGCGCGATCGCAACCGCAAGCGCTGCCGAAAGCACCGCCAGCGTCACCGAGGCAAAAAGGGCGTTCCGCCATTCCGGATTGAGGAAGATCTCGCCGTACCAGGAGAGCGAAAAGCCCTGGGGTGGAAAGGCGAGCGTCTGCTTCTGATTGACCGAGACACCGGCAACGACGATCAGCGGCAACGACAGGAACAGGCCGATCAGGAAGAAGTAGGCCTTGCGGAAGATCGAGGTCATGCCGCTTCTCCCTTGCGTCCGGCAATCACGGTGAGTGCCACGAGCCCGAGCGTCACGAGCACGAGGAAAACGGCCATGGCGGCGGCGAACGGCATGTTCGATTGGTAGATCGCCTGGTCGGTGATCAGCACCGACAACGTCCAGTGCTGCGGCCGGCCGAGCAGCTGCGGCAACAGGTAGGAGCCGAGCGCGAAGATAAAGACCATGATCAAAGTGGCTGTGATGGTGTTGCGAAGAGCCGGCACGACCACGGTGAAGAAGGCTTTGAGCGGCGAGGCGCCGAGCGTGCGCGCCGCTTCCGTCAGCGTCGGGTCGAGGCGCACGAGTGCCGGGAAAAGCACGAGAACCGTATAGGGGAAGGCCTGATAGACCATGCCCGTCAGCACCGCACCGAAACTCGGCGTTAACGCCTTGGCCTCGGCCATGATGCCGAGCGCGACCAGGATATTGGTGATGCCGGCGGTGCGCGAAAACAGCGTCGACCAGGCAAAGCCGATGATGACTTCCGACAGCGACAGGATCGACAGAAGCGCCACCAGCCAGACGACCTGCACCTTCCGCGCCATGCGCGTCAGCATGTAAGTGAAGGGCAAGGCGAGCACGACGCAACAGATCGCCACGATGATGGCGAGCATCAGCGAGAAGCCGAGCACCCCGCCGAAGAAGACGGAGAGGAAGCGGGCGTAATTGTCGAAGACGAAGGCCGGCGTGTAGAAGCCGCCCTGCTGGCGCTGGAAGAAGCTGACGGCGATCATCGTGCCGAAGGGCACGACGAAGAAGATCGTCAGCATCGCTGCAGGAAAGAGGAGCGGCGCGTAGTCGCCGAGGGTCTGGGGCGGTTCGCGTCTCATTTCTTCAGCACCACGCAGACATCGGGAGTAAGCGCGATGCCGACCTCCTGGCCGACCGAAACGTCGGGCCGGGCGCGCGGCGTGGAGACGGCGACGATCTGATGTCCGTCGATGTCGACGAAGGTTTCGATCGTGCCGCCGAGATCACGCACGAAGGTGACCTTGCCGGTGAGCGCGCCGGCGCCAGGGGCAGTCAGGTGCACGTCTTCCGGGCGCACCGACAGGGTGCCCTTGGCGGCACCGGCCGGCAATTCAAGGCCGGGGACCGCCTGGCCGAGAACGACGGCGCGGCCAGAGCTGTCGCCCGTAACATCGAGCAGGTTCGTCTGGCCGATGAAGTCGGCGACGAAGCTGTCGGCTGGTCGGCGATAAATCTCGATCGGCGACGCGGCCTGGCGGATTTCGCCACCGCTCATGACGACGACGGTATCGGCCATGGTCATCGCTTCGCGCTGGTCGTGGGTGACGACGATGGTGGTGATGCCGAGCTTCTGCTGAAGCTGGCGAAGTTCCACCTGCATCGCCTCGCGCAGCTTGGCGTCGAGCGCCGACAGCGGCTCGTCGAGCAGGAACAGTTTCGGCGAGATCGACAGTGCGCGCGCGATCGCCACGCGCTGGCGCTGGCCGCCGGAAAGCTTGGCGACGGGACGGTCGGCATAACCAGAGAGATGGATCATCGAGAGAAGCTCGTCGACGCGCTTCTTCTGGTCTTCCTTTGCCGCACCGCGGATGCGCAAGGGATAGGCGATGTTTTCGCCGACGGTCAGATGCGGGAATAGCGCCAGCGACTGGAACACCATGCCGAGATTGCGCTTGTGCGTCGGAACCCGGGTAATGTCCTCGCCGTCGAGCCGGATCGCCCCACCGGTCGGCAGGTCGAGACCGGCGATCATCCTGAGGAGTGTGGTCTTGCCGCAGCCGGAAGGTCCGAGCATGCAGACGAAGGTGCCGTGCGGCACCGTCAGGTCGACATTGTTGACGGCCCTGAAGGTTCCGAATTCCTTGACGACGTTTTGAAGGGCAAGTCCGGACATTGTTTCTCCGCGAGGATGGTCCCCTCCACCTCATGGGAGGGTTTCGGGCGGGGAGCGGCCGCAAGGCCTCTCCCCGTCGTTAGGTCGGTGGTTCTCCCCGATGACCGGGGAGCAGGCAGGATCAGCCGACGATCAGCTCGGTCCACTTCTGATTCAGCCAATCCGACTTCGTCTGGTAGAGATCGTAGCGCGGAACGATCGGCTCGATGTCGGACGAAACCGCTGCGAATTCCTTATCGGTGAGATCCGTGACTTCGCGCTTGACGGTCGGCGACGTCCCGACCTTACGCGACAGCGTCGCCTGGATCGAGGACTGGCACATATAGTCGATGAAGATATGGGCCTCTTCCGACTTCTGCGAGGCACGCGACAGCGCCCAGCAACCGGAATCCTGAATGCCGCCTTCCTTCGGGAAGGTCGAACGAACAGGATGGCCGTCGGCGGCGGCAAGGCCGGTCACGTCGTGATAGTACTGGCCCATCGGGATTTCGCCCGACTTCAGCGACTGTTCGAACTGCGCCTCGTCGCGATACCACAGGCGAACGTTCGGCTTCACTTCGGCAAGCTTGTCGAATGCCTTGAGCAAGCCTTCTTCCGTGTCGAGCGCGTTGGTGCCGCCCATGAAGGTCTTGGCCGTCACTTCGAGCAGGAACGAGTTGGAAACGAGCGCCAGAAGGCCGAGCTTGTCGGCATTCGCCGGATCCCAGAAGGCGGACCAGGAAGTCGGCGCTTCCTTGTAGACGTCGGTGTTGGTCACCAGCGTGATGTACCAGGAGACGGCGCCGATGCCGGCAATGCGGCCATCCGGGTATTTGTTGACAAAGCGATCGAGCAGGTCCGATGCGTTCTTGATCTTCGCCGTATCGATCGGCGTCCAGAGATCGGTCGATTGGCCTTTCAGCATTGCCACCTGCGACATCATCGAGACGTCGGCCGGCGCCTGGCCGGCGCGGGCGGCCTGTTCGAGCTGGACCAGCCAGGCTTCACCGGTCGGCTCGGCGATCGATTCGACCGCAATGCCCGTCGCCTTGGTGAATTCCGGGAAGATGTTCTTGTCGAACGAATCCTTGAAGTAGCCGCCGTAGACGCCGACCTTCAGCGACTTGTCCTGCGCCCTGAGGATCGACGGCATCGCCAGCATGGAGGCGCCGGCAAGACCGGCGCCAAGCAGCGTGCGGCGCTTGATGGGAGTGGTGATCATTCTCGTTCTCCTTTTTGTTTCGGCGTTGCCCGCCTCGTTCCCTGTTGTATTTGATTCCTTACATGTTTTCAGTCCGGGGCGCGATCAGGATCCGCCCCAAAATCCGTGGCCTAGTGCGCCGGCGCCCTCCGCTCGAGCATGCGCGCATATTGCGTCAGCGGATAACACAGCACGAAGAAGATCACCGCAACCAGCCCATAGACCGTGAAAGGTTCGAAGGTTGCATTATTGATCGCATTGGCGGCTCTGAGAAGCTCCTCGAAGCCAATGATCGAGGTGAGCGCCGTGCTCTTGATGAGCTGCACGAGGAAGCCGACCGCGGCCGGCCGGGTGATGGCAAACGCCTGCGGCAGGATGACGAGGCGCAGTTCCTGCAGGCGATGCAGCCCGAGGCTCGCTCCGGCATCCCATTGCCCGCGCGGCAGCGCTTCCACGCCGCCACGCCAGATCTCGGCGAGGTAGGCGCTGGCATAGAAAGTGAGCCCGAGTGCGGCTGCCGTCCAGGGTTCGATCCGGAAGCCCAGCATCGGCAAACCGAAGAACATCAGGAAGAGCTGCATCAGGAGCGGCGTGCCCTGGAAGAGCGCAATGTAGCCGGAGCCGAAACGGCGCAGCCACGGGCGTTCGGAAATGCGGGCCGCGAGGATCGCGAGCCCAACCGCGGCACCACCGGCGAAGGCGACGGCCGACAGCAGCACGGTCCAGCGGGTGGCGAATATCAGGTTGCGCAGGATGTCCCAGAAGGTGAATTCGATCATGACACGCCGGCTCCCAGCACACGCCGGCCGCCGGCAACGAAGAGCCGCCGGACGGCCATCGAGAGGGCGAGGTAAATCAGCGTGACGACGAAATAGGTCTCGAACGAGCGGAAGGTACGCGCCTGCAGGAGATCCGCTTCGTGCGCCAGTTCCCGCACCGCGATCTGCGAGACGACCGCCGATTCCAGCATCATGATGATGACCTGGCTGGTGAGCGCCGGGAAGATCACCTTCAGCGCCTGCGGCAGGATGATCTTGATGAAGACCTGTCGCGGTTTCAGCCCGAGCGCAAATGCCGCCTCGCTCTGCCCCTTCGGCACCGCATCGAGCCCGGCCCCGACGATCTCGGTCGTATAGGCGGCCATGTTGAGCGTCATCGCCACGATCGCCGCGACGATCGGGTCGAGGCGGATACCGAGGCTCGGCAGGCCGAAATAGATGAAGAACAACTGCACCAGAAACGGCGTGTTCCTGACGACTTCGACATAGACGGCCACGGCCTTGCGCAGCACGGCATAGTGGCTGCGGCGGGCGGCCGCGAAGAGAATGCTGATCAGGATGCCGAGCACCGTCGTGCAGGCGATCAGAAACACGGTCATAGCCGCGCCATGGGCGATTGCGCCCGCGGCGTCCTTGAGCCAACCGAAGCTGAGGCCGTAGCCCATCGTCGCAACCTTTCGAACAGGTCCGCGAGAAGCAGGGCTCCTCGCGGCCATCAGGCTCTAATTAGTCCTTGAGGTTGTCGGGGTTGAGCGGCGTCTTCAGCCAGGACTCGGAACTCGCGTTCAGCTTGCCATCGGCAAGCATCTTGGCGACCACGTCGTTGACCGCCTTCTTCAGGCCGTCTTCGTTCTTGTTGAGGCCGATATGCGACGGCGAAGTCAGAAGCTGGAACTTCTGCTCCGGCTTCAGCGCCTCCTGGCGCGCCAGCACCTGGGCGCCGACGTCGTTGCCGACGACCATCAGCTGGGCCTGGCCGGAGATGAAGGCCTGGATCACGGCATTGTAGTTGTCGAAGCGCTGAATGTCGGCGTTGGCGGGAGCCGCCTCGGTGAGCGAGGTGTCCTCGAGCGTGCCGCGGTTGACGGCAATGGTCTTCTCGGCAAGGTCTTCCTTACCGGCGACCTTGAGCTCGGCCGGACCGATGACGGCGATGTAGTAAGGTGCGTAGGCGGCGGCGAAGTCGATCACCTCGGCGCGTTCCTTGGAGAAGCCGACGCTCATCAGGATGTCAACGCGCTTGTCGTTGAGATAGGGAATGCGGTTCTGGCCGGTGACGCTGACGAGGTTGAGCTTGACGCCGAGGTCGTCGGCGATCTGCTGGGCGACATCGACGTCATAGCCCTTGATGCTCATGTCGGCGCTGGCCGAGGAGAAGGGCGGGAAGTCGGAGAAGATGCCGACATTGATCTGGCCGGCGGACTTGATATCGGCAAGCGCATCGGCCTTGGCGATGCCGGCGGCCGCACCGAGCATCAGGGCGGCAGCGAATGCTGTCTTCAGTTTTGCATGGATCGTCATGGTTATTCCCCTACCCGGAAGCTTTGTGATTGTGCAGTCTGGTGGTCGGCCGCCGTTTCCGGTCCGGCAGCCGACAAACGTTTGTGTCAGGCGGACTTGCCGGTAATGGCCGGGCTATAGACCATCAGGCTCAAAATCTCGAAGAGCACCTGCGCGCCGGCATGGGCCGTGTTGGTCGTCGAATCGTATTGCGGCGCCACTTCGACGACGTCGCCGCCGACGAGGTTGATGCCCTTGAGGCCGCGGATCAGTTCCAGTACCTCGCGGGTCGTGAGACCGCCCACTTCCGGTGTGCCGGTGCCCGGCGCAAAGCTCGGATCGAGGCTGTCGATGTCGAAGGAGAGATAGGTCGGGCCGTCGCCGACGATCTTCTTCGCCTTCTCGATGATCGCGGGAATGCCGAGGCCGGTCACTTCTTCGGCGTGGACGACGGTCATGCCGGACTCGTAGGAGAACTCCCAGAGATATTCGGCCGAGCCGCGGATACCGATCTGCACGACGCGGGTCGGATCGAGCACGCCGTCGAGCACGGCGTTGCGGAACGGACCGCCATGGTGGAACTTGGTAAGATCGTAGGCGCCGCCGGTGTCGCAATGGGCGTCGATGTGGATCATGCCGACCGGACGCTTCTTGCCGACCGCCTTCAGGATCGGATGGGTGATCGAATGGTCGCCGCCGACCGAGAGCGGAAGAACGCCGGCATCAACGATCTGGTTGATGCGCTTTTCGATATCCTCATGGCTGAGCTCCAGCCGGTAGCGGCTCTGGAACGGTACGTCACCGATATCGGCGACACGCAGTTCCTGCACCGGCGTGCAGCCGAGCACATGGTTATAGGGACCGATGCGCTCGATCGAACGTAGCGCCCGCGGTCCAAAGCGGGAGCCCGGGCGGTTGGTGACGCCGAGGTCCATGGGAATGCCGACGATCGCCACCTGAAGGTTGCCGAAATCCGGGTTTTCCGCATCGACCGGCATGTGCGGCGCGGTCAGGAAGGTCGGGATGCCGGAATAGGGAGCAAGGCGCGTGCCGCTCTTGTTGAAGATCTTGTCGGCAACCTTGCGGAAGGTGGGGTCGAACAGCTCGCCGCCATGGCTTTCGCCGTATTTCGCCTTCAGTTCGGCAAGCTTGTTGTCGTCCCAGGCCATCGGTTCAATCCTCCGTCATCCATAGCCCGAGGCATGCGCGCGAGGCGCCACAGAATTTTGTCTGCGGATGGGGCCGGCTCATCCGGCGCGATCATGTTCCCCAGGCTTTTTCGCCTTTGTTGACGATTATTAGGCGGCAATTCCCCTAGAAAATCAATTGACATTGTTATAGCGTTTCGTGTGAGAAAAATTCACATAACAGCAATTGCCGGAACCGCTCGATTTGTCCAGCCGCCTGCCGCCCTTGAACCCTTTGCGAGCCTTCGAAGCGACGGCGCGACGGGGCTCCGTATCGGCTGCCGCGCGTGAGCTGAACGTCACTCACGGTGCGATCAGCCACCAGATCCGCGCGCTTGAACTCTCGGTCAAGGCGGCCCTCTTTGAACGGGGCGGCAAGCGGCTGAAGCTGACGCCGCAGGGCGCGCTGCTCCTGCCGGCCGTCACCCATGCCTTTGCCGAGATCGCCGCGGCGACGGCGGCGATGACGCGTCCGACGACGAGCGGCGAACTGCGCATTACCTGCGTTCCCGCACTTCTCTCCTTCTGGCTGATCCCGCGGCTGCATCTCTTCACCGAACAGTATCCGGACGTGCGCCTGACGCTGATCGCTTCCAATGACGAGGCCTATCTGCATTCGCCCGATGTCGACGTCTGCCTGATCTATGGCGACGGCAACTGGTCGGGCGCGTGGGCGAAGCTTTGGAGTCGGCTGGAGCTTTTTCCGGTCGTGAGCCCGACACTGCTCAACATGCGGCCGCTGCGCTCCGTGCGGGATCTGCGCGACCACGTGATGCTGCATGGCGACGACGGCCGCGAGTGGAACACCTGGCTCGCCGCAGCCGATGCCAGTGACCTGCAGCGCGGGCGGCAGCATTTCATGAGCGATGCGCGGCTCTCGACCGAAGCCGCGCTGCACAATCAGGGCGTGGCACTCGGCGACACCATCACCGCCGGCAGCCTGATCGCGCGCGGCGAACTGATCGCCCCCTTCGACCTGACCGTGCCTGCCAACGACGCCTTCTTCGTGGCCTGCCGCAACGAGGTGCTGGCGGCCCCGATCGTGCGCATCTTCATCGACTGGATGTTTTCGACGCTCGAAAGCGACCCTATGCCGGAGCTGCAGACTTCGGCCCGCACGATTATTCGCAGCCGGGCCTCGAAATTGGAGCCAGCAGATCGTAAATCGGGCAAGGACAGCTTTCAGCCGGTTTCGGCGCCGAGCCGCGCCCGCCGCGCCGATCGCCCGCAGAAACGTAAAGCCAAGGCCTGAGGCAGGATGAGGAAAAATGTACGCGGTTTTCCGCCCGCATCCTGCTTCAAACCATCGTGATCTAACGCAGGAACACCCGCCATGCCGCATTTCAACCCGCTCGTCGAAAAGCTCTCGCCGCCGCCCGTACCCTCGGTGTTGGCCTGGGCGAAGTCCTACGACGGCTCCCGTGGCCCGCTGATCGACCTGTCGCAGGCCGTGCCCGGCTATCCCGCCCATCCGGACATGTTGGCCTGGCTTGGCGAGGCTGCCGCCTCCACCGCCTATACCGGCTATGGCGCGATCGAAGGCGAAGCGGTGCTGCGCGAGGCCTATGCGGCTCATGTCGCCGGGCTCTATGGCGCGGCGGTGACGGCCGACAACATTCACATCACCTCGGGCTGCAACCAGGCCTTCATCTGCACGGCGATGGCGATTGCCGGCGCAGGCGATACGATCCTGATGACCAACCCCTATTACTTCAACCAGGAAACGACGCTTTCGATGCTCGGCATCAATGTCGAGCTCGTGCCCTGTGACGCCGGCGCTGGCTTCCTGCCCGAGGTCGACGCGATTACTGCAGCGCTTCGCCCCGGCATCCGGGCACTTGCGCTCGTCTCGCCCAACAACCCGACCGGCGCCGTCTATCCGCCGGAGCTGCTCGCCCGCATCCACGAGGCCTGCCGCGCCAAGGGTGTCTGGCTGATCCTCGACGAGACCTATCGCGACTTCCTGCCCGACGCGTCCGTCGCGCCGCACGGCCTGCTTTCGAGCGAAGGCTGGCAGGAGAGCTTCATCGGCCTCTACAGCTTCTCCAAGTCCTTCTGCATACCCGGCCATCGCCTCGGTGCCATCACCGCCGGCCCTGCTGTCATCGAGCCGGTGACGAAGATCATGGACAACCTGCAGATCTGCGCGCCGCGCTCGGCCCAGGCCGCCGTCGCCAAGGCCATCCCCGCGCTTGCCGACTGGCGCCAGGCCAACCGCGCCGAGATTGCCGCGCGCGCCGATGCGCTGCGCGATGTCATGAGCCGGTTGCCGAAATGGAAGCTGCAGGCGGTCGGCGCCTATTTCGCCTACGTCCGCCACCCCTTCCCCGATATCGACTCACAGTTCATTGCCGAGAAGCTCGCAAAGCTCGCCGGCGTCGTCTGCCTACCGGGCGATTATTTCGGCGAAGGCCAGGAGAACTACCTGCGCTTCGCCTTTGCCAATGCGGACGCAGAGACGATCCGCAAGCTCGAAGAGCGGCTGGCAAATTTCACACCGCCGGGCCTCTAAGAAGTCAGCAGAAAGCGCGCGGCGCTATCCGCGCCGCGCAATGAGGATCCCGACCAGCACGATCGCCCCACCGATCGCCTGCATCAGGCCGACCGGCTCGGCAAGCAGGATCCAGGCGAGGATTGCCGCCACAACCGGCTGCAACAGCAGGGTCAGCGAGGAAAAGGCGGGCGGTAGGTAGGCGAGCGCATAGGTGATCGCCACCTGCCCGCCGGCATGGCTGACGAAGGCAAGGCCGAACAGCATCGCCCAGCCGAAGGCCGTCGCCGGGAAAAGCGATGGCTCGAACAGTGCTGCCATCGGCAGCATGCAGACCGCTGCCGAGGCCGTGCTCCAGATCATGATGCGCACGGTGCTGAACAGGCTGCGCAGCCGGCCGATCGCCAGGATGTAGCCGGCATAGAACATCGCCGCGACGACGGCGATGCCGTCGCCGACGAGGTTGCCCTCGCCGAGCGCCATCGGGCCACCCTTGAGGGTCACCACCCCGGCAACGGCCGTCACGAGGCCGACTGCAAAGATGGTGCTGATGCGAGCCCGAAACAGAAGCCAGCTTGCGAGCGTCACGAAGACCGGCGCGAGGTTGGCAAGCAATGTGGCGTTGGCGACCGACGTCTTGGTCAGCGCGTAGTGCCAGGCCGCAAGATCGATCGCGAGAAACACGCCGGGCAGGATCAGCAGCGCATATTCCGAGAGCTTTTGCGGGCGCCGGTCGTTGGCGCCCTCACCGCGAAACCAGCTCCAGGCGAGCAGCGGGATCAGCGCCAGCGCCACCCGCCAGAAGGCGGTCGCCATCGGCCCCACTTCCGACAACCGCACGAAGATCGGCGAGCCACCGATCGCGGCACCGCCGATCAGGAGCGCGGCCATGGCAAGACGGTTGTGGGCTGAAGGGGATGCTTGGGTCACGGGAGACGTCCGGAGGGAGATGAGGGGCTGAGGCGGGAGGCCCGAGTGCTCGCAGCTATCAGATGCGCGCGGCCGGCGACAGCCCTTCTCCACCGAAGCCTGAAAGAAAAACGGCCGCCGCAGGATGCGACGGCCGATTTTCAATGCTTGGCGCTCTGCGTCGCGGCTCAGGCAGCGTCCGGAACGTGCACGGTCTTCACTTCGAGGAAGTCCTCAAGACCGAAGATGCCGCCCTCACGACCATTGCCCGACTGCTTGTAGCCGCCGAACGGGCTGCCATAGCGGTGCGGCCCGCCATTGATATGCACCATGCCGGCGCGAAGGCGGGCAGCGACGCGCTCGGCCCGCTTCGGGTCACCCGTCTGCACATAGGCCGCAAGACCGTAGTTGGTGTCGTTGGCAACGGCGATCGCTTCCTCCTCGGTGTCGAAGGGGATGATGGCGAGCACCGGCCCGAAGACTTCTTCGCGGGCAATGCGCATGTCGTTGTTGACGTCTACAAAGATCGTCGGCTTGACGAAGTAGCCGGTCTCGAAGCCCTCCGGCTTGCCGGCACCGCCGACGAGCAGACGCGCGCCCTCGGCAATGCCCGCCTCGATTAGCGCCTGCACCCGGCCGAACTGGACATGGCTGACGAGCGGGCCGATATGGCTGCCTTCCTGCGTCGGGTCACCTACCTTTGCCTCCCGGCCGACGCGCTTGGCGATCTCGACCACCTGGTCATAGACGCTGCGTTCCACCAGCATGCGGGTCGGCGCATCGCAGGACTGGCCGGAATTGTTGAAGCATTCGAGCACACTGCCGGTCACGCGATCTTCGAGATCGGCATCGGCAAAGACGATGTTCGGCGACTTGCCGCCAAGTTCCAGCGTCACGCGTTTGACGGTCTCGGCCGCATCCTTGCTGACGGCGATGCCCGCGCGGGTCGAGCCGGTGAACGACATCATGTCGATGTCGCGGTGCTTGGAAAGGGCAGCACCGGCATTGATACCGTCGCCGTTGACGAGGTTGAAGACGCCGGCGGGGAAGCCTGCCTCATCGATCATCTCGGCATAAAGCATGGCGTTGAGCGGCGTGAATTCGCTGGGCTTCAAGACGCAGGTCGAACCGGTCGCAAGCGCCGGCACCACCTTCAGCGCGATCTGGTTGATCGGCCAGTTCCAGGGCGTGATCAGGCCGCAGACGCCGATCGGCTCGCGCAGGATCACGTCGCCGTTCGGCAGCCGGTCGCGGCTCTTCAGCCGCTTCAGCGCGTCGATGAAACCCTGCAGGTGGCCGACGCCGACATCGGCCTGCTGCTCGCGGGTCATGGTCTTCGGCGCGCCGAGTTCCATGGTAATGGTGTCGACCATCTCGTCGTAGCGGCGCTTGTAGACGGCGAGCAGTTTTTCGAGCAGCGCCAGCCGTTCCTCGACGCTTGTCTGGCTATAGGTGACAAAGGCCTTCTTGGCGGCGGCCACCGCCCGGTCGATGTCCGCGGCCGTGCCCATAGAGATCACCGCAACGGGCTTTTCCGTCGCCGGGTTCAGGACCTCGAGGTCGTTTGCGACGATGGGATCGACCCAGGCGCCATTGATGTAGAATTTACGTTTGTCGAGCATTCGCTCCTCCTTCCCGTCAGTTTGTCTTTTGTTTTTCAGCAAGCCAGTCCCGGATCAGCGTTCGGTAACGCTCGCCGGAAAAGCTCGGAAAATGTCCGCCGTGAACGATACGCGCGGGTACCTTCAGCAGCCGTTCCATCGACGCCAGATAGTCGTCGGCATCGGAATGATAAGTGTCCTCGATCAGCGGCCCGTCGTAGAGGATGTCGCCGGAGAACATGACGCCGGTCTTCGCCTCGAAGAGCGCGATACCGCCTGGCGAATGGCCAGGCGTATGGATCACTTCGAAGACCCGATCGCCGAGATCGATATGATCGCCGTCTTCCAAAAGCCGCGTCGCCGGCGCCGCCTTCACCGCGTAGGTGGTGGAGGCATAGGGTTCGGGCGGCAGCGCGTCGAAGATCTCGTCGGCGACGTAAGGGTCGGCGAGCGTGTTCTTGCGCGTCGGATGGGCGAGAAGCCCGGCCTCGGCAACATGCACGCAACGGCAATCGAACTCATGATGGCAGCCGATATGGTCGAAGTGGGTATGGCTGGCGACGGCGGTCAGCGGACGCTCGGTGACGAGTGGCACCCATTCCCTCAGCGACACCACGCCCATGCCGCTATCGACCAGCATGTCACGGTCGCGGCCGCGCACGTGCCAGATGTTGCAGCGATAGAATTCCTGGATATAGGGCTCGTCGATGGCGGTGACGTCGTCGTCGAGCCGCCGCACGCGATACCAGTCCTGAGGTGCAACTCTTCGCATCGTTTTACGCATGTCCACCAGTGGCGGGCAAAGCTACGACGTCGGCAGCGCGCACCGCAAGTGGCACGATCTCGCCTTCGCGCACGCTTGCCGATTGCGGCAGATGCGCCACCAGCGCCCTGGTATCCGTGGCGCAGGGCTGCAGATGGCAGCGATAATGGGTGCCGAAAAAGGCGCTGCCGGCGACCCGTGCCTCGCCGAGCGCCACGGTCGGTCCTTCCGCCCGGTCGTCGGCGCGGAAATGCTCCGGCCGGATGGTGAGCGTGATGCGGTCACCGGCCTTCGGCGATGATGCCGTGAAATTCTGAGCAGGCAGCGCCAGGCTGCCGAGCGCGGTCTCAACCCGGGCGGAGCTCGCATCCGCCGCCGCAACACGGCCGGAAACGAAGTTGACCTCGCCCATGAAGCCCGCGGAAAACAGCGAACGCGGCCGCATGTAGATCTCCGAGGGCGGGCCGAAATCCTCGATCCGTCCCTGGTTCATCACGACGATGCGGTCGGCGATCGCCATCGCCTCTTCCTGGTCGTGGGTAACATGCACGAAGGTGGTGCCGACCCGCTTCTGGATCGCCTTCAGTTCATCCTGCATCTGTCGGCGAAGTTTCAGGTCGAGCGCACCGAGCGGTTCGTCGAGCAGAAGCACGTCCGGATCGACCGCCAGCGCACGGGCAAGGGCCACGCGCTGACGCTGGCCGCCCGAGAGTTCATGCGGCCTTTTGCCGGCGGACGCCTTTAAGCCCACGAGGTCGAGGAAGCCCAGTGCCTTTTCGTCACGCTCGGCCTTGGCAAGGCCGCGCATTCTGAGGCCAAAGCCGACATTGTCGACGAGGCGCATATGCGGAAACAGCGCATAGTCCTGGAACATCGTCGTCGTCGGGCGCTTAGACGGCGCCACATAGGTCATGTCCTTGCCGGCGACGGTCACACGGCCAGCGCTTGGCGACTGGAACCCGCCGAGGATCGAGAGCAGCGTGGTCTTGCCGCAGCCCGACGGTCCAAGCAGGACGATGAACTCACCTGCCCGAATATCGAGCGAGACGTTGTCCAGTGCCGTGAAGGCGCCGAAGATCTTGCTGACGTTTTCGATCGTGACGGAAGCGGTCATTGTTTTTTCGTCCTTCCGAACAGGGAAAGCTCAAGGATGAGGAGCACGGCGACAGAGGCCAGGAACACCAGCGAACCGATGGCATTGGTCTTGGGGTTGAGACCCGAGCGCAGCATGCTCCAGATCTCGACAGGCAACGTCACGTCGAAGCGCGACAAGAGAAAGGCAATGATGAACTCGTCCCAGCTGAAGGTGACGGAGAGGAAGAAGGCGGCGAGGATCGACGGCATTAGCATCGGCGCCGTCACCAACGCCATCACCTTGAAATCGTTGGCGCCGAGGTCACGCGCCGCCCGCTCGATGTTGATGTGATGGTCGCCCATCGAGGCGTAGATGATGGCAAAGCAGAGCGGCAGGTTGATCACCACATGGCCGATCCCGACCGTCATCAGCGACAAGGGAACGTGCAGTGCATTGAGCACTGACAGCAGCCCAAGCGCGATGATCAGGTAGCTGACCGTCATCGGCGCGATCAGCAAGCCGCGCTGCAGGGCCGAGCCCGGCAGCTTGTAGCGCGCCAGCGCATAGGCCGCGAGGAAGCCGAGCAGCACCGAGATGACCGAGGAGGCAAGCGCCACGACCATTGAGTTGCCGAGCGCTGCCATCAGCTTGCGGTCGGCGAAAACCGCCTCGTACCACTGCAGCGAAAAGCCGTTGAAGGGCGGCACCGGCAGCCGGCCGTCCTGGAACGAAAAGAGCACCAGCACGGCAACCGGCAGGAAGATGAAGGCGTAGACGAGGACGAGATAGGTCCAGGACAGAACGCTTGCGGAGATCTTGCGCAACATCGTCAGGCCCTCTCGATCTTCAGCCAGCGGGCGCAGGCAACGTAGGCGACGGTGACGGCGAGCATCAGCACGATCGACAGCGCCGCGGCCATCGGGAAATCCGCCCTGCGCCCAAGCTGCAGCATGATGATCTGCGGCAGCACCAGCTCGTTGTTGCCGCCGAGGATCTGCGGCGTGACATAGTCGCCGATGCAAAGAACGAAGGTGAGGAAGGCACCGATCATGATCCCGGGCAGCGTCAAGGGCAGCACCACGTGCCAGAAGGTCTGGAAGGCATTGGCGCCAAGGTCGGCGGCCGCGCGGCGGTAGTTGGGCGACAGCTGGATCAGGTTGGAATAGATCGTCAGCGTCAGGAGCATGACGAAGAAATGCACGAAGCCGATGACCGTCGCCGTGCGGGTACTGGCAAGCTCCAGCGGCTCGGAGATCAGGCCTATGTTCATGAACAGCTGATTGATCACGCCGTTCTTCGACAGAACCAGCAGCCAGGAATAGGAGCGCACCACATAGGAGGTCCAGAACGGCAGGATCGCCAGGATCAACGCCATGCGCTGCAGCCGCTTCGGCACCCGCTCGGCGATGATCCAGGCGAGCGGATAGGCGAGCAGCACCGAGATCACCGTCACGATGACGGTGATCTCGAGCGAATTGACCAGCCCCTGGAACAGCGCGTTTTCGGAGAAGAAGCGCGCGTAGTTGTCAAAATTCCAGACGCGGACGAGATCCCGCCCTTCCCGCTTCCAGAGGCTCATCGCCGCCATGAAGGCGAAGGGCACGACAAAGAAGGCAATGGTCCAGAGCAGCGCCGGGGCAACAAAGCCCCAGGCCTTGCGCCGGTCGGCGTCTTCGAGCGCTGTCACTGATGTCAGGGTTCCGGCGTCTGCCATGGCTATCCCGGGGCTCAAGGGGTTGCGGGCATGGTTTGCCCCCGCGCGCCGCCAAAGCGGCGGTGATCAGGCGAACGCGATGCCGATCGCATCCGCCCTTGTCGTTACTGCTGCAGCATCTCCGTCCAGGCGTCCTGGAACTGCTGGTCGAGTTCGGCCGACGGGATCGGATAGAGCTGCGTCTTCTTCAGGTATTCGGCCTGCTCGCTGAAGCGCAGCGCCGTCTTCTGCTGGTCGTTCAGGAATTCACCCGCCTTGGCGTTGGCCGGCATCGCCCAGTAGCAGGACGAGGTCGCAAGCCGCGCCTGGCCTTCCGGACTCAAGATGTACTGCACGAATTTCAGCGCCAGATCCTGCTTGGTCGAATCCTTCATGACGCCGATCGATTGCGCCCAGCGCACCGCACCCTGCTCCGGAATGGTCCAGTCGAGGCTCGGCTTGTCGGCCGAGAGAACCGCGGTGATCCACTCGCCGCCGCCGACGAGAATGTCGACTTCACCGGTCGCAAGCGCCGTCTGCGAGGACACGACGTCGCTCACCTGTTTCGACACGGCGCGCATCGCCGCAAGCTTTTCCTTGATCGCCGGCATGTCCGCTTCGGTCAGCTCGGAGGTCTTCTTGCCGAGGCCAAGCCCGACGAGACCGATCATCGGCAGATAGTAGTCATAAAGCGCGATGCGGCCCTTGTACTTGTCCGACCAGATGACCGACAGGTCCTGCATGTCCTTCGGGTCGACCTTGGTCTTGTCGTAGGAAATCGTGTTGTAGCCGAACTTCTCGGTGACGGCGTAGGTCTTCCCGTCCTTGGTGTTGTTGGCCTCCATGCGGACTTCCGGGAAGATGTCGGCGGTCGGCAGCGCATCGGCAGGCATTTCGGCGAGAAGATCGAGATCGATGGCGCGGTGCACATCAACGCCGTCGATGACGAGCACGTCCCAGTCGCCGGGCTGCGATTGGTCGAGGATCGAGAGCCCTGCCCCGGTGCCCTCATAGACCTTGACGTTGACCTTGACGTCATTGGCCTTCTCGAACGGCTCGAGCAGCGCCGGATCGGTGTGGTCGCACCAGACGAGCGCATTGAGCTCTTCCTGGGCGAAGACGGGTGCAGGCGCTGCAACCGCCGACAGCGTGGTGATCGCGATTGCGGCGCTGGAGGAGAGAAAACGGCGCAGGGGCGCACCGTCACGAACTGACTGCATCATGCTGTTACCCTCATGGTTTTGACGCTCGTTTCGGCGTCTTCAAAAAAAGATTGAATGAATTCATTTTTTAAGTCAATCTCAATTTTGAACCAATTCATAATTCGGGGAAACATCAGATGACGGGACTGCGCGCACGGCAAAAAGCCGATCGGAACCGGCGGATTCTTGACGCCGCCGCCGTGCTCTTTCGCGAAGTCGGCTATGACAGCGCGCGCATCGAGGACATCGCCGAGCGCGCCGAGATCTCGGTCGGAACCTTCTACAATTACTATGAAAACAAGGGCGACATCCTGCTTGCCACCGTGTCGATGGAAGTCGAGGAAGTGCTCACTGCCGGCCGCTCGATCGTCGACAACCCGCCCGCCTCCGTCATGGGTGCCCTGGACACGCTGATCGGCGAATATTACGACCACTCGCTCATTTATCTCAGCAAGGAGATGTGGCGCACCGCAATGGCGATCGCCATCCAGCAGCCGGAGAGCCCGTTCAGCAAGCGCTACACGGAACTCGACCGCCGGCTCTGCGATCAGATCTCGACCCTGATCCTCAAGCTGAAGGCCAAGGGTGTCGTCGCGCTCGATATCGACGCCGAGGCGGTCGGCGAGATGTTCTTCAACAATCTCAATATGATGTTCACCGAGTTCGCCAAGCGGGAACCAATGACGCTCGACGACCTGAAGGCCCGCGTTTCCCGCCAGAACCGTCCGCTCGCGACACTGATCGCGGCCCGCTGACCATCACAAAAACACGACCGGAGCAAATCTGCGCCCGGATAAAAGAGGAAACACGATGCAGGATCTCGAACAGTCGGTGCTTTCCGCCGCCGACCGGCTGGTTGCCGCCTTCGCGCGGCACGACCGGACTTCCTACTTTTCGGCCTTCGCGCCGGATGCCACCTTCATCTTCCACACGCTGGACCGGCCGCTTCTGAGCCGTGCGGCTTATGAGGCGGAATGGTCGCTATGGGAGGAGCGGGACGGCTTTCGCGTTCGCAGCTGCCGGTCGAGCGAACGGCATGTCCAGGCGGTGGGTGACGTCGCGGTCTTCACGCACCGCGTCGAGACGGAACTGGAATTCAAAGGCGAACCGGCGACGGCGGACGAACGGGAAACGATCGTGTTCCGGCGGGCATCGTCAGGCGATTGGATCGCCGTGCACGAACATCTGTCTCGCCAAAGCTGAATCAAGAAAGATCAGAAAGCGCCCACGACGACGGCGCTGACGAAGGAGAATGCGGCCACGATTGCAATAGCGTGCGGGACCAGATGGACGAACGACCGGCGCTGGGGTGCTGATGCGTAAGCCGCGTATCGGGATTGGACCATCGGTCTCGAAGCGTTCATCGCGTCTCTCCGTCGTTCACTACAGCGCCGCGCGTCTTATCAGACGCGCAAAGGTCGCTGTAGCACTTTGAATTGCTGCATGTTTTTGTCCTTTAATCGGATCGATTAAAGGAAACATGCAGTAGCGGATCATCGTCCGCCTTCTCTCTTGTTCTCCTATATTATCGATTGAGTTTATAGATATTATTTTCCGCTAAATGCGCATGTCGTAAAAAATCGGTTCGGCGAAACCGCCGTCGTTAATGGCGATTGCGGTCGCGGTCCAGGAGGTGTTTCGACCAGGTTTCGCTGAACCACGGGGTCAGCAACGAAACATCGGAGCCGTGATGCGAGCGCGTAAGCGCACTGTCGGCCTCGACACAGGTCCAGACGGTGAAGGCGGTCAGTTCGTGTTTACCGAAAGTCTGGATCAGCGGAATGTCGGCCGCGTCACGGCCGCGAGCGACCGCAATCCGCCCTGCCCGTCGCTGATTGTTCTTGGCGTCGAACGTATGCCAGCGATCTCCAAGAAAGACTTCGAACCACGCGTTGAAATCCATCGGCGCCGGATGATCGCTCTTCGGGATGTCGGCCATGTAGCCGTTCACATAGCGCGCCGGCATGTTCATGCAGCGGCAGAAGGTGATCGCCAGATGCGCATAGTCGCGGCTGACGCCGACGCGATCCTCATGGGCTTCGAGCGCGGTGCGCATTGCCTGGGCATAGCCGTAGCTGAAGACCAGGCGCTCATGCACATAGTCGCAAATCGCCTGCACGCGCTGCCAACCGGCAGGCACATCTCCGAACAGTCGCCACGCGAGCGTACCGAGCCGATCCGTTTCGCAGTAACGGCTGGCCGCGAGATAGGGTAGCCAAGCGGCCGGCAGGTTTTCGACCGGCACAGCATCGGCCAGCGGATCGGAGGCGTCGAGCCTGCCGTCATCCTCAATCACCGCGTCATAGGAGAGCTTGAAGTCGCCTTCGGGCACGGTCATCCGGAAACATGTATTGCCATGCGGATCGGTGATCTCTTCCATCTTCACGATTGGCATGGAAACCGGCCCATGTTCGCGCCGAAGAGTTGCGCGCCGTTCCGGCACGACGGAAAGATAGGTCATCATCGGGGTCGGTTGCGGGCAACGAATGCCGATTTCATAGCCAAAGCGCACGAACATCTCGAGGCCTCCCAGGAAATCAATCGGGAGTCATATGCTCCCCGCCTGCCTTGCCCGCAGAAATGCGGGCCCTCCTTGGTATCCGTTTGCACGCGAGCACCGCTCCCACGGATTGGCCGCATGCCAAAGATGCAACGGGCCCTTCGAACGGGCGAACCAATGCGCTACAGCGCCGCGCGTCTTATCGGACGCGCAAAGGTCGCTGTAGCACTTTTGATTTTCTGCATCCTCAAATCGGCGACGATTTGAGGAACCGTGCAGTAAGGGATTAATACTAGCGCATCAGCCGGCAAGGCGGAATTACACTCCGCGGGAAATCTGCCATTCGACTCGCGCGCAAGGGGCGTGGCCGGCTTTATGGCAAGCCACCCCATCACAGAGCATCGGCCTTTTGCCCTACAATCCGACCGCGTCCTTGAACTGGTACCACCAGGAACCGATCGTCGAATATTGCGCCCGGAACATGCGCCCGCCCGGGAAGGGATACCAGGGCAGCTTTTCGAAGACGTCGTAGCGCGTGGTGTCGCCATCGATCGCTTCGGCGAGTGTGCGGCCGAAGAGATGCGATCCGGTGACCCCATGGCCGCTGTAGCCGTGGGCGAAATAGGTGTTGGAGCCGATCCGGCCCATCTGCGGCACGCGCGTGAAGGAGAGCGCGAAATTGCCGCTCCACGCATAGTCGATCTTCACGCCCTTGAGCTCAGGGAACACCTTTTCAAGATTGGGCTTCAGCTTGGCGACCACATCGGCCGGATCGGTGCCACCATAGACGGTGCCGCCGCCGAAGATCATCCGCTTGTCGGCGGAAAGCCGGAAGTAGTCGAGAATATAGCGCACGTCCTCGACGCACATGTCGCTCGGGATCAGCGAATGGGCGAGCTCTTCGCCGAGCGGCGCCGTCGTGATCATCTGCGTCGAAACAGGCATGACGCGCGAAACGAGCTTCGGCACCGCGTCGCCGAGATAGGCATTGCCGCAAAGCACGACAATACGTGCCGAAACCTCGCCGCCTTCGGTATAGACGGTCGGCCGCGCCGCCTCGTGGTCGACGCGCGTCACGGGCGACTGTTCGTAGATCGTGCCACCGATGCTTTCGAGCGCGCGCGCCTCGCCGAGCACGAGATTGAGCGGATGCATGTGCCCACCGGTCGTGTCGAGCATGCCGCCGCAATAGGCATCCGACGTGACGAGCTTGCGAAGCGCGTCACGATCGAGAAGCTGGTGATCGTCCATGCCGTATTTGCGCCAGAGCGCCTGCTTGGCTTCGAGTTCCTTCATATGCGCCGGCGTATAGGCGGCATAGATGTTGCCCGGCTTCAGGTCGCAGTCGATCTGATACTGGCTGACGAGACGACGGATGATCTTGCCGCCTTCCTGCACCAGCCCGCCGATGAAGCGCGCGGCATCGTCGCCGTAGCGGCGCTGGATCGTCGATAGGCTGGCGTTGAGGCCGTTGACCACCTGGCCGCCGTTGCGGCCGGATGCGCCCCAACCGACCTGGGCGCCCTCGACGACGACGACCTTGTAGCCTTTTTCCGCAAGGTGGATCGCCGTCGACAGGCCGGAGTAACCGGCACCGACAACGCACACGTCGGTCTCGACGCGGCCCTGAAGCCGGACCGGCGTGCGGATGATGTTGCGGGATGCGGCGTAGTAGCTGGTCGGGTAGCTGCCGTCGCCGGCATAGGAGTTCTGTTTCGTGACCATCAGACAATTTCCAGATAGGCGCTGAATTCGTAATCCGTGACCTGCTCGGCAAAGCCTGCAATCTCCTGGCGTTTGCACGCGATCAGCATCGAGCGCAGCACGGGATCGAAAATTTCGGCGGCAATCGGTCCTGCCTCGAAGCTATCGACCGCTTGCCCCCATTCCGAGGGAATTTTGGGCAGTTTCTCCGCTGCATAGGCCCGACCCGAAACAGGCGCCGGCGGCTTCCACTTGTTGCGGATGCCGACCAAGGCAGCGCCGAGGATCGCGGCGATGACGAGATAGGGATTGGCGTCGGCGCCGGCGACGCGATGCTCGATGCGGCGCGCGGCCGGATTGCCGCCTGGAATGCGGATTGCCGAGGTGCGGTTCTCATAGCCCCAGCAGACGGCCGTCGGCGCGTGCGTGTCCGGCCTCAAGCGGCGATAGGAGTTGAAATGCGGCGCAAACAGCAGCGTCGTCTCGGCCATGCCGCGCAAGAGGCCGGCAACGGCGTTCTTCAGCATTGGCGAACCTTCGTCGCTGCCGTCGTTGAAGACGTTGTTGCCCTCCTCGTCGAGCAGGCTGAAATGGATATGCATGCCGTTGCCCGACCGTGTGCCGTAGGGCTTGGCCATGAAGGTGGCGGCGAGGCCATGCTTGCGCGCGACACCCTTGACGATGCGCTTGAAGAAGATGGCGTCGTCGGCCGCCTTCAGCGGGTCGTCGGTGTGGAGTAGATTGATCTCGAACTGGCCGATGCCGTTCTCGGCGATCGCCGCATCCGCCGGCACGTTCTGCCGGGCACATTCCTTGTAGACGTCCGAGAAGAACTCGCCGAAATCGTCGAGCTCGTCGATCGACAGGATCGCATCGGAATCGAGGCGCTTGCCGGTATAGGGCGAGATCGGCGGCACCGCGCTGTCGGGCTCCGGATCGATCAGGTAGAACTCCAGTTCGGTCGCAACGACGGGGCGAAGACCGAGTTCCTGATATTCGCGCACGACCGCCGCCAGCGCCTGGCGCGGATCGGCAAGAAACGGCTTGCCGTCCTCAAGCTGCAGCCAGAGCGGCACCAAGGCGCTCGGCCGGGAGGTCCAGTTGACCGGCAGCGCGCCGCGGCCGGTGACACCGCAGATACCGTCGCGGTCGCCGCTGGCGAACACCTGCTCGCTGTTGATGATATCCTCGCCCCAGACATCGACCCCGACAATCGAGAGCGGCATGCGGATGCCGCCGCCGAGCACCTTCGCCGCCTGCTCCACCGGCACGCGCTTGCCCCGCATGATGCCGTTGAGGTCGCAGACCACCGCCTGGATGCTTTCGATCGGCCCGTTCTGCTCGAGCCATGCCTTGAATGCGCTGGGGTCTTCCGCGTCGAGCGACATATCGCAAATCTCTTTTTGTGATCACATTTTGTGATAATTGACATAATTCAGGAATTGGAGTCAAGCATCGGCAATGGTATCAGGCGCATGAAGGACGCCAGGCAGAAGGATATGCGATCGTGAAACCCCTTGTTTTGCCGCCACTTGCCCGACCCGACGGCATGACCACGCATGACTATGCCTTCAACCGGCTGCGCCAGGCGATCATGGTCGGCGCCTTCCGCCCCGGCACATCCGTCACCATCCGCGGCCTTGCCGAAGCGCTCGAAAGCAGCCCGACGCCGGTACGCGAGGCGCTACGTCAGCTGACGTCGATCGGCGCGCTGCAATTCCTTGAGAACCGCCGTATCGTCGTGCCGCACATCACGCCCGCGCGTTTCGAGGAGCTGATCTTGCTCCGTATCGCGCTCGAAAGCCATGCCGCCCGCCGGGCTGTCGCCCATCTCTCCGAGCGCCAGATCGAGAAAATCACGGCAATCGATGACAGTATCGAGACGGAGATCCGCAAGGGGAACAAGGTGGCAGCGCTGATCGCCAACCAGGCGTTCCATCGGATGATCTACACGGCCAATCCGGATCCGGTCGCCATGCCGCTGATCGAAAGCGTGTGGCTGCAACTCGGGCCCATCCTCGGCATCGCCATGGAGCACGTCACCGAACTCTATGTCGTGGATCGGCACCGCGAGGCCATCGATGCCCTTAGGCGGCGTGACGAGGAGGCCGTTGCCGATGCGATCGCTGCCGACATCCGGGAGGGGATCGGCGGCTTCGACCAGCAGGCGGTCGCGCGCCTTCTGTGGCTGGCGGCCTGAGCCCACGGCAGGCCACGGCCTCATAAATTTTAGTGTGACTAAAATTCCGTATTGACAACGCTCAGGCACGGCACCAAAGTCGTGAAAATACAGATGCATAGCGACGGGAGGCGCGAGCCTTCCGGCCCAATGCCCGCGCATTCGAGGGGGAGGAGTCCGCTTGAAGAGCCAAAGATTTTCAGCCTGGGGCAACACCTGCGCCGGCCTATAGCATTCCCCAAAACCGCCACATCACGCCGGTCCGCCCGGCCACCCCATCCGCCCGTCGATGAGCGCTACAGCCGCGTGAATGGCGAGCGCATCCTCAAGCCAGAACTGGAAACACCATGAACGAACTCACCAAGAGCCGTTTTGCTGCGCTCCGCCGCAAGATGGCCGAAAGCAAAGTCGGCCTCGTCGCGCTCGCGCCCGGATCGCACATGGATTGGCTGATCGGCTACCATCCGCATCCGGACGAGCGCCCCTGCCTGCTTCTGATCGGCCCGGAAAAGGAAGCCTTCCTGATGCCGGCGCTCAACGCCGAGGGCACGCGCGAACACACCGACATCGCCTTCCACAACTGGGCTGATGACGTGGGCCCAACCGATGCTCTGACGTCTGCCCTCGCCGATGTCGGCGCGGCTGCACCTGGCTGCGTCGTGCTCGACGAGACCATGCGCGCCGATTTCGCCCTGCTGCTGATCGATGCGCTGCCGGAGGATACCGCGCGCGAATTCACCCCGGCAACGCTCGGCGCCCTGCGCATGCGCAAGGACAAGAGCGAATACGCGCTTTTGAAGATGAACGCCGGCATCGCCGACCGCGCCATGCAGGCGGCGTTTTCCAAGATCCGCCCGGGCATGACCGAGAAGGAACTGGCCGCCGAGATCCGCGGACACTTCTCCTCGGAAGGTGCGGCCCCGGCCTTCTGGATCGTCGGCGCCGGCGGCAATGGCGCCTTCCCGCACCACTCGGCGAGCGAGCGGGTGATCGAGGAAGGCGATGCCGTGGTCATCGATATCGGCGGCCGCAAGCAGGGTTTCCCGAGCGACATCACCCGCATGGCAATCGTCGGCCGCGCGCCTGAGGGATACGGCCAGATCCACACGATCGTGGAAAGGGCCGTGCAGGCAGCGTTGAAGGCCGCCCGTCCCGGCGTGCTCGCCAAGGATGTCGACGCGGCCGCCCGCAAGGTGATCAGCGATGCCGGCTACGGCGAATACTTCGTTCACCGCACCGGCCACGGCATGGGCATCGACGGCCATGAGCCGCCCTACATCACCGCCACTTCGGAAACCGTGCTGGAAGAAGGCATGGTCTTCTCGATCGAGCCCGGCATTTATCTGCCCGGCCGCTTCGGCATCCGGCTGGAAGACATCGTCATCCTGCGCGAGGACGGGCCGGAGGTTCTCTCTTCCCTTCCCCGCGACGTTCACGTCGCCAAGGCCTGATCAAACAAGATCTGATCAAAGTTGCGGCGCCTTCTGGCGCCGCTTCTCTTTGTCCGGTTCGCTTGGCAGCACAGCAATGCCTATTGGGTCGGCCGCTTGCGGGGTTTCGTCGTCGTGTTGCCGGCTGGACCATCCTGGCCGGGACGTTGCCTGTAGGCTGGCTGCCGCTGTTCGACCGGCGGCCAGATCCAGTAATAGCCATAGGGCTTGCGCTGGACGCCTTCGTAATACTCGCCCTTTCTGGTGCGCATCTGCGCTTCCGCATCGCCCGCGACGCTCGTCACGGCAAAGACCGCGCCCACCATGGCGGTGGCAAACAGGTATCCCGATTTCAACATCTTCAAGCTCCTTGCCTCCTGTCTACGCCGGAAGCGTGCGAGGTCAACCACCTGCGCGTTCCATCAGTTCCTGCTTGACGACCTCTCGCGCCTTATCCATAGTGGTGAGATGTCAGACCAATTTGGCGCCGAGGGGGAGGCTGAATGACTGAACAAGCCAGAGCCGCGCTTCTGCCATTGCCGCCCGCCGACCGGGCCCAGCAGGTCATTGCCGCGTTGGCTGACTACATCGAACAATCGGGGCTTAGACCCGGCGAACGCCTGCCAGCTGAACGCGAACTGATGACGGCGCTTGCCGTCGGTCGGTCGACTATTCGCGAAGTCATCCGCCACTTTCAGGCGCTCGGCGTCGTCGAGGCGCGCAAGGGCAGCGGCACCTATCTCTTGCGCATGATCACGGGCGCCACCGTCCATATGCCGCTCACCCTCGACGCTGCGCATCTGCGCGACGTGCTTTTGATGACGCTCGAGGTCCGCCGCGGCATCGAGGTTGAGGCCAATATGGTCGCGGCCCGCCGGCGCACCGACGAAGACCTTGATATCATCGAAGTGAAGCTCAACGAGATGGAGCGGGTGCATATCGCCAAGGGCACGTCAGGTCCGGAAGACCTTGCCTTCCATCTGGCGATCTACGATGCCACCCACAATCCGCTCTTCCGCCAGCTCCTCGAACAGATGCGCGAAGCCTTCGAGCGCTTCTGGGAGGAGCCGTTCAATCGGTCGGACTTCGCCCGCCGCTCCTTCCCGTTCCACCGTACCCTGTTCAACGCGATCGCAGCCCAGGATCCTGACACCGCGCGCGAAGAAACGCTGAAAATCCTCGCGATCGTCGAGGAAGACATCAAGGAAATGTCCAAATGACCAACGGCCTCGATCCGTTCGACCACGCCTCGCTGACCGTCGCGCATGACGAAGGCCACGCCTTCGATGCCGTCGTGCCGCCGATCGTTCAGACCTCGCTTTTCACCTTCAAGGATTATGACGACATGGTCGCGTCCTACCGGGGCGAGCGTGTGCGACCGATCTATACCCGCGGTCTCAACCCGACCGTGCGCATGTTCGAGGAGATGCTGGCGAAGCTCGAAGGCGGCGAAGACGCGATCGGTTTTGCCAGCGGCATGTCGGCGATCTCCTCGACCGTGCTGTCCTTCGTCGAGCCGGGCGACCGCATCGTCGCCGTCAATCATGTCTATCCCGACGCCTTCCGCCTGTTTGGCACGCATCTGAAGCGCATGAAGATCGAGGTGACCTATGTCGACGGTCGCGACGAGGAAGCAGTCGCCAAGGCCCTTCCCGGCGCCAAGCTCTTCTACATGGAAAGCCCGACAAGCTGGGTGATGGACACCCACGACGTCGCCTCCCTCGCCCGCCTTGCCAAGGACCAGGGCATCATCACCGCCATCGACAACAGCTGGGCAAGCCCGATCTTCCAGCAGCCGATTTCGCTCGGCGTCGATCTCGTCATCCATTCGGCGTCCAAATATCTCGGCGGCCATTCGGACGTCGTCGCCGGCGTCGTGACCGGCTCGAAGGAACTGATCGGCCGCATCCGCTCGGAATCCTACCCTTATCTCGGCGGCAAGCTCTCGCCCTTCGATGCCTGGCTCCTGATCCGCGGCTTACGCACCCTGCCGATCCGCATGAAGTCGCATGAGCGCTCGGCGCTTGAAGTCGCGCGGCGGCTGCAGGCCCATCCGCTGGTCGAGACCGTCTGCCACCCCGGCCTCGGCAACACGCTGCCGCCGGGCCTTTCGGGCACATCCGGCCTGTTCTCCTTCATCTTCCGCGAGGGCGTCGATGTCAGGCGCTTTGCGGATCATCTCGAACTCTTCAAGCTCGGCGTTTCCTGGGGCGGACATGAAAGCCTCATCGTGCCGGGCGAAGTCGTGCTGTCGCAGAAAGCCCAGCCCAATTCCGCGGCCGCCTTCGGCATCTCGCCGCGGTCGGTACGGCTCCATGTCGGCTTGGAGGGAACGGAGGCCCTCTGGAGCGATCTTGAAGCGGCGCTCGCCGTCGCTTCGACTGGCTGACAGGAGCGGCTGCAGGCGGTTTTCCGCCGGCATCCCGCTCTCCCCACTTTGAACCAAACCAACGAAGAAAAGAGGGAACAAGAATGAAGAAACTGATCACTGCCACGCTTCTCGCCAGCCTGATGGCCGGAAGCGCACTCGCCGATACCAAGCTGAAACTGGTCGAGGTCATCACCAGCCCCGAGCGCACCGAGACGCTGAAATCGATCGTTGCCAAGTTCGAAGCCGCCAACCCCGGCACCACGGTCGAGATCATCTCGCTGCCCTGGGGCGAAGCATTCCAAAAGTTCGCGACCATGGTTTCGGCCGGCGAACTGCCTGACGTGATGGAAATGCCCGACACCTGGCTGTCGCTCTATGCCAACAACGGCATGCTCGAAAGCCTGGAGCCCTACCTCGCCAAGTGGGAACACACGGGCGGCCTGACCGAACGCGCGCTCGAACTCGGCCGCGACGTCAACGACACCGCCTACATGCTGCCCTACGGCTTCTATCTGCGGGCGATGTTCTACAACAAGAAGCTGCTCTCGGAAGCCGGCGTCAGCGAACCGCCGAAGACCATGGACGATTTCGTCAAGGCATCGGAAGCCGTATCCAAGCTTCCGGGCAAATCCGGCTACTGCCTGCGCGGGGGACCGGGTGGTCTCAACGGCTGGGTGATGTTCGGCGCCACCATGGCCGGCAGCAACAAATTCTTCAATGAGGATGGCACCTCGACCATGAACAGCGAAGGCTGGGTCAAGGGCCTGACCTGGGTGATCGACCTCTACAAGAAGGGGCTGGCGCCGAAGGACAGCGTCAACTGGGGCTTTAACGAAATCGTCGCCGGTTTTTACAGCGGCACCTGCGCCTTCCTCGACCAGGATCCGGATGCGCTGATCGCCATTGCCGAGCGCATGAAGTCGGAAGATTTCGGCGTCACCACCATGCCGAAGGGTCCGAGCGGCAAGGCGTTTACCACCATCGGCTTTGCCGGCTGGTCGATGCTGTCGGCAAGTCAGAACAAGGATCTCTCCTGGAAGCTGATCGAGACGCTCGAGGGGCCGGAAGGCAACATCGAGTGGAACAAGCGCACGGGCGCGCTGCCGGTGCACAAGTCGGCCGAGAAGGATCCCTTCTATGCGAGCGCGCAGTTCAAGGGCTGGTTCGACGAGCTTGCCGACAAGGACGTCGTATTGACGGTGATGCCGACCTACCTCGAGGAATTCGCCTTCTTCAAGGATTCGCTCGCCATCAAGACGACTCAGGAAGCCCTGCTCGGCGACATCACGCCGGAAGAGCTCGCCAACCAGTGGGCCGACTACCTGACCAAGGCGCAGCAGAAGTTCCTCGCCAGCAAGAAGTAAGCCTTCGGCCGGCGGCGGTTCGCCGCCGCCGGCCCTCGTGACCTTGAGCGGAATGACGTGGGCGCGGTCTCCGCCTGCATCCCGCTCCGACTGAACGAAAACGAGGCACGTCGAAAAAACCGGCGGCCGCACAGGGGAAATTTCGATCGATGGACCATGTCGCCCGCCAAAGCGGCCTGCCGGCAAGCAGGACGCCGCTGAAGAAGCGCATCGCCGACGGCGCCGCGCCCTATCTCTATAGCGCGCCGGCGCTGATCCTGATCGTCACCGTCATGCTGGTGCCGCTGGTGCTTGGCGTTTCCTACGCCTTCCGCGACATCCAGCTCTTAAACCCGTTCTCCGGTGCCTATATCGGCCTTGATCATTTCCGCGCGCTTGCCGAGGACCAGGCCTTCTACCGGGCGCTGCGCAATACGCTGTGGTGGACCGGTGCTTCGGTCTTCTTTCAGTTCGTCTTTGGCCTGATCCTGGCATTGCTGCTCGACAAGCCCTTCTACGGCCGCGGCCTTGCCCAGGCCCTCGTCTTCCTGCCCTGGGCGGTGCCGAGTTTCCTTGCCGGCCTCAACTGGGCCTGGCTGTTCAATCCGGTCGTCGGTCCCCTGCCGCACTGGTTCTACGCGCTCGGCATCATGAGTGAGCCGAACAACATCCTCTCGGACCCGCAGCTTGCCATGTGGGGGCCGATCATCGCCAATGTCTGGTGGGGCATTCCTTTCTTCGCGATTACCCTGCTTGCAGCCCTGCAGGCGATCCCGCGCGACCTCTATGAGGCCGCGAGCATCGACGGCGCCGGCCCGGTGCAGCGATTTCTCTCGATCACGCTGCCGTTCCTGGCGCCGACCATCGCCATCACCATCCTCCTGCGCACCGTCTGGATCTCGAACTTCGCCGACCTGATCATCGTCATGACAAATGGCGGACCGGCCGACCGCACCCAGATCGTCGCCAGCTATATCTTCACCCAGGCCTTCAAGCGGCTGGATTTCGGTTACGCCTCGGCGATCGCGCTGGTGCTTCTGGCACTGCTGCTCGCCTATTCGATGCTGATCGTCATCCTGCGGCAATGGCTGTTGAGCAAGGATTGAGACCGATGCGCGCCAAACCGCTTTTCCTCATGATCGCGCACCGATCGGCAATCCTTGCCTACATCGCCTTCGCGCTCTTCCCGCTCTATTGGCTGCTGAAGGTTGCAGTCACGCCCAACGACCTGCTCTACTCGGAAGGCATTCGAATGTGGCCGTCGCGCGCCAGCCTCGAACATTTCGATTTCGTGCTGCGCCACAGCGCCTTTCCGGTGTTCTTCAAGAACAGCCTGATCGTCGCCGGCTCCACCGCCGTTATCGTCACCATCCTCGCCTCGCTCTCGGGCTATGCGCTGTCGCGCTTCAACTTCCGCGGCAAGTACTGGCTGGTGGCGCTGATGCTTTTGACGCAGATGTTCCCGCTCGTCATGCTGGTGGCGCCGATCTTCAAGATCCTGTCGCCGCTTGGCCTCACCAACAGCCTGACCGGGCTCGTCATCGTCTACACCGCCTTCAACGTGCCGTTTGCCACCTTCCTGATGCAGTCCTTCTTCGACGGCATTCCGAAGGACCTGGAAGAGGCGGCGATGATCGACGGCGCCACCCAATTCGTCGCCTTCCGCCAGATCATCCTGCCGCTGACGCTGCCCGGCATTGCCGCAACGCTTGGCTTCGTCTTCACCGCCGCTTGGAGCGAACTTCTGTTCTCGCTGATGCTGATCTCCGGCAACGACCAGGCGACCTTCCCCGTTGGATTGCTGTCCTTCGTGTCGAAGTTCTCCGTCGACTTCGGGCAGATGATGGCCGCCGGCGTGCTCGCGCTCATCCCCGCCTGCCTCTTCTTCCTGCTCATTCAACGTTATCTCGTCCAGGGCCTCACGGCCGGCGCGGTCAAAGGCTGAGGATTGCTCTCATGGCTTCCATCGATATCGCCAACATCCAGAAATCCTACGGCATCCACCCGGTCCTGCACGATGTCGATCTCAAGATCGGCGACGGCGAATTCGTGGTGCTCGTCGGCCCATCCGGCTGCGGCAAGTCTACGCTTCTGCGCATGATCGCCGGGCTTGAAAGCGTCACCTCGGGCGAGATCCGCATCGCGGGAAAACGCGTCAACGAGCTGGCGCCGAAGGACCGCGACATCGCCATGGTGTTCCAGTCCTATGCGCTCTATCCGCATATGTCCGTCGCCAAGAACATGAGCTATAGCCTCAGGCTCCGGAAGACGGCCAAGGAGAAGATCGCGAGCATCGTTTCAGGGGCCGCCGCCAAGCTCGGCCTCGACCCGCTGCTCGAACGGCGGCCGCGTGCACTCTCCGGCGGCCAGCGCCAGCGCGTCGCCATGGGCCGGGCCATCGTGCGCGAGCCCAAGGCGTTTCTCTTCGACGAGCCGCTGTCGAACCTCGATGCCCGCCTGCGCGAGCAGATGCGGGCCGAAATCAAGAAGCTGCACAAGGACCTCGGCGCCACCTCGATCTACGTGACCCACGACCAGATCGAGGCGATGACGCTTGCCGACCGCATCGTCGCCATGAACGGCGGCTTCGTCCAGCAGGTCGGCAGCCCGCTCGATCTCTACGACCGTCCCGCAAACCTCTTCGTCGCCGGCTTCATCGGCTCGCCCGGCATGAACTTCTTCGAGGGCACCTACCTGAACGGCACCGCCCCGCGATTCGAGACGGAAGGCGGCGTTGTCATCCCGGCACAACCGCATCCGGCGCTCGCCGACGGCGCCCGCGCCACCCTCGGCATTCGCCCGGAACATGTGGAGATCGGCGTCGAAGGGCCGGATGTGCTGAGCGCCAATGTCGACCTGGTCGAGCCGACCGGGTTCGGCATCATCCTGCATCTCTCCTTCGGCCACGCCGGCTTCAAGGCCTTTACCAACGACCGCCGGTTCCTCACCGCTTCGGGTTCGCTTGCCGTGCGCCTGCCGGTCGACAGGCTGCATTTCTTCGACGCCGCCGGCAATCGGGTCTAATCGCGCGCACCGTCCCTGGTGAAAATTTAGGCGCAACCGGCGACCTGCCGGCTGCGCCGGTTGACTTCCACAAGGCGAGGCGTACGGTCGTCCTGTCGCAAGTATCAACCGCCGTGGCGCCAACTTAAGAGAAGCAAGCACCGCCAAAACGACAGATTGACGATAGCCTTCCTTGCCTGCGCCCGGCGATTTTGAGGAAGTGTCATGCGAATTCTTGTTGTTGCCCTTGCCTTTTCGACAACGATGCTCTGTCCGTTCGCAACCCTCGCGCAAGAGGGCGATGCCGCAGCCGGAGCCACCGTCTTCAAGAAATGCGCTGTCTGTCATGTTGCCGACAGCGATACCAACAAGGTTGGACCATCACTCAACCATCTGTTCGGACGAACGGCCGGCACCCACGCCGACTTCAGCTACTCGCCGGCGATGATCGATGCCGGCAAGGGTGGGCTCGTCTGGGACGAGGCGCATCTGCGCGACTATCTGCACAATCCAAAGACCAAGGTGAAAGGCACGAAAATGGCCTTTGCCGGGCTGAAGGACGACACGGATATCTCCAACCTCATTGCCTACCTCAAGCAGTATTCGCAGTAGGCTGAAAAGACTAAAGGCAAGCGCCGTCCGCACGGAGACGGCGAATTGCGACTATTCAACGTTCGTGCAATAATTGCAGGTACAGCGCCGCGCGTCGTATCAGACGCGCAAGGTCGCTGTAGAACTTTGAATTCCTGCATGTTTTTGTCCTTTAATCGGAGACGATTAAAGGAAACATGCAGCAGGCTCTACGGATTGCGTATTCATGCCCACAGCCGCCAGCGGCGAGGAGGGACAGAAATGGCCGTGGTAGTTATTCTGGTTTTGTTGGCCGTTGGGTCGGTGTTGTTCCATCTGTTGAGCCCGTGGTGGTGGACGCCGATCGCGTCCAACTGGAATTACATAGACAATACGCTCATCATCACCTTCTGGATTACCGGCGTCGTCTTCGTCGCCGTGGTGCTTTTCATGGCCTATTGCGTCCTGCGTTTTCGGCATCGCCCGGGAAACCGGGCGGCCTATGAACCGGAAAACAGGAAGCTCGAAGGGTGGCTTGCCGGCGGCACGACGCTCGGCGTCGCCGCCATGCTGACCCCCGGCCTCTTCGTCTGGCACCAGTTCGTGACCGTGCCGGATGGCGCAACGGAGGTCGAGGTCGTCGGCCAGCAGTGGTTGTGGAGCTTCCGGCTCCCAGGCGCGGACGGCAAGCTCGGCACCTCCGAGACCCGCGACATCACCCCGGAAAATTCGCTCGGCCTCAACCGCAATGACGCAGCGGCGCTTGACGATTACGTCATCGAAGGCGGCGAGCTGCATCTGGAAATCGGCAAGCCGGTCAAGATGCTCCTGCGCTCGGTCGATGTACTGCATGATTTCTACGTGCCGGAGTTCCGCGCCAAGATGGACATGGTGCCGGGCATGGTCACCTATTTCTGGCTGACGCCAACGCGCACAGGCACCTTCGAGGTTCTTTGCGCCGAACTCTGCGGCGTCGGCCACCCACAGATGCGCGGCACCGTCGTCGTCGACAGTGCCGCCGACTACCAGGCCTGGCTTTCGCAGCAGCAGACCTTCTCACAGCTGCAGGCAAAGGCAGGGACCAAGGAAACGGCGCAGGCAGGAAGTGCCGCCCCGGCGCAGTAGCAGGCGCCCGACGGCCAAAGCGGGATGAGGAAAAGTGCTTGCGGTTTTCCGCTCGCATCCCGCTCGTGAGCGAAAGCAATTCCACGGTTCATCGTTCGGAATTGCGTGGTTCAAAGCGTTGGATCGAAATGATCCGGTGTTGGGAGGTTCTCGCAGATGGTCGACATCCGGCATAGCACGGGCGAACCGATAGGCCCCGCGGAAGTGGAGGACGTCGAGCTCTATCATCCCCATAGCTGGTGGACGCGCTATGTCTTCAGCCAGGATGCGAAGATCATCGCCGTGCAATATGCCTCGACCGCGATCGCCATCGGCATGGTCGCCCTGGTGCTCTCCTGGCTGATGCGGCTGCAGCTCGGCTTTCCCGGCGCCTTTGCCTTCATCGACGCCGAGCGCTATTATCAGTTCATCACCATGCACGGCATGATCATGGTGATTTACCTGCTGACCGCCCTCTTCCTCGGTGGCTTCGGCAACTACCTGATCCCGCTGATGCTCGGCGCACGCGATATGGTGTTCCCCTATGCCAATATGCTGAGCTACTGGCTTTACCTGCTCGCGGTGCTCGTGCTCGTCGCCAGCTTCTTCGCCCCCGGGGGCCCGACCGGCGCCGGCTGGACGCTCTACCCGCCCCAGGCGGTTCTCTCGGGCACGCCCGGCGGCAAGGACTGGGGCATCATATTGATGCTCTCGTCGCTCATCCTCTTCATCATCGGCTTCACCATGGGCGGCCTCAACTATGTCGTCACCGTGCTTCAGGGCCGCACCCGCGGCATGACGCTGATGCGCATGCCGCTCACCGTCTGGGGCATCTTCACGGCAACCGTCATGGCGCTGCTTGCCTTCCCCGCCCTCTTCGTCGCCTGCGTCATGATGCTGTTCGACCGGGTGCTCGGCACCAGCTTCTTCATGCCGGCGATCGTCGAGATGGGCGAGCAGCTGCAGCACGGCGGCGGCAGCCCGATCCTGTTCCAGCACCTCTTCTGGTTCTTCGGCCACCCGGAGGTCTATATCGTCGCGCTGCCGGCCTTCGGCATCGTGTCGGATCTCATCAGTACCCATGCCCGCAAGAACATCTTCGGCTACCGCATGATGGTCTGGGCGATCGTCATCATCGGCGCGCTTTCCTTCATCGTCTGGGCGCACCACATGTATGTCAGCGGTATGAACCCCTATTTCGGTTTCTTCTTCGCGACGACCACGCTGATCATCGCCGTGCCGACGGCGATCAAGGTCTACAACTGGGTGCTGACGCTCTGGCGCGGCGATATCCACCTGACGCTGCCAATGCTGTTTGCGCTCGCCTTCATCGTCACCTTCGTCAATGGCGGGCTGACCGGCCTCTTCCTCGGCAACGTCGTCGTCGACGTGCCGCTCTCCGACACGATGTTCGTCGTTGCGCATTTCCATATGGTCATGGGCGTGGCGCCGATCCTCGTCATCTTCGGCGCGATCTATCACTGGTATCCGAAGATCACCGGCCGCATGCTCAACGAGGTGATGGGCCAGATCCATTTCTGGGTGACCTTCGTCGGCGCCTATCTGATTTTCTTC
Organism: Sinorhizobium sp. NFACC03; assembly: GCF_900103435.1. Taxonomy (NCBI): domain Bacteria; kingdom Pseudomonadati; phylum Pseudomonadota; class Alphaproteobacteria; order Hyphomicrobiales; family Rhizobiaceae; genus Sinorhizobium; species Sinorhizobium sp. NFACC03. The sequence goes on along the minus strand of NZ_FMXF01000034.1, from coordinate 8,118 downwards.
CCGATGCACTATCTCGGCCTCATCGGCATGCCGCGGCGCTATTATGAAATGGGCGAAACCGCCTTCGTCCCGGCCTCTGCCCATACGCTCAACGAGTTCATCACCATCATGGCGCTGGTCGTCGGCGCCGCTCAGCTCCTCTTCCTCTTCAATCTCATCTGGAGCATTCGCCATGGTCGTGAGGCCGGTGGCAATCCCTGGCGGGCGACGACGCTCGAATGGCAGACACCGGAGACGCCGCCACGCCACGGCAACTGGAAGGAACTGCCGGTCGTCTACCGCTGGCCCTATGACTACAGCGTGCCGGGAGCGGCCGAGGATTTCATTCCGCAGAACCAGCCGGGCTCCGCAGGTCATGCGCCGGAGGGTGCCTCATGAACGTCACCTTGATCCTGCTGGCCGTGATTCTCACGATCGCCGGCTGGTGGCTCAGCCGGCAGCGACTCTTCTCAAAACCCTGGCTGGAGGTCGGTCACGCGTTTGACCCGCGTCCAGATGGTCGTCCTTCGATCCCACCCGCAAAAATCGGCCTCGGCGTCTTTCTCGCCGTCGTCGCCGCACTCTTCTCGCTTTTCATCAGCGCCTATTTCATGCGCATGGCATCCACCGACTGGTGGTCGACGCCAATGCCGAAAGTCCTCTGGCTGAACACCGCCATCCTCGGGCTCGGCAGCCTGCTTCTGCATGCGGCGCGCGTCACCGCGGAGCGCCATCATGACGAGGCAAGCCGCACGGCCCTGATCGCCGCGCTTGCCGCGGGGCTCGCCTTCCTCGCGGGCCAGGTCTTCGCCTGGCGCGAACTGACCGATGCCGGCTTTCTCATCGCCGACAACCCGGCCAACAGCTTCTTCTACATGATATCAGGCATGCATGGCCTGCACATCCTCGGCGGCCTCTTCGCGCTCACCCGAGTGATCGTGAGAACGCGCGCCGGCCCGATGGACGAGAGGGCCGTGCTGTCGATCACGCTCTGCGCCACCTATTGGCATTTCATGCTGGCCGTTTGGCTGGTGCTTTTCGCGCTCTTTTCCGGCTGGGCCAACGACTTCGTCGAGCTCTGCCGGCAACTCTTGACCTAAGGAGCCAAGGCATGTCTGTCGAGACACATTCGCCTGTCCGAGAACCGCTCCACCGCCCGGCGGGACTTGCCGGTTTCGCCGCCGACTGGGCTTCGGATCAAAGGACGTTCAAGAACGTCTCCTGGGGCAAGGCGATGATGTGGATCTTCCTCCTCAGCGACACCTTCATCTTCGGTTGTTTCCTCATCGCCTACATGTCGGCGCGCATGTCGACGGCCGTTCCGTGGCCCAATCCGAGCGAGGTCTTCGCGCTGCACATCGGCGGTTCCGACGTGCCGCTGATCCTGATCGCCATCATGACCTTCGTGCTGATCACCTCGAGCGGCACAATGGCCATGGCCGTCAATTTCGGCTACCGCCAGGATCGAAGGAAAACCGCTTTGCTCATGGTGGTGACGGCGCTCTTCGGCGCCACCTTCGTTGGCATGCAGGCCTTCGAGTGGACCAAGCTGATCACCGAAGGCGTACGCCCCTGGGGCAACCCTTGGGGCGCTGCCCAATTCGGCTCGACCTTCTTCATGATTACCGGCTTCCACGGCACACACGTCACGATTGGCGTCATCTTCCTGCTGATCATCGCCCGCAAGGTCTGGCGCGGCGACTTCGACACCGGCAGGCGCGGCTTCTTCACGAGCCGCAAGGGGCAATACGAGATCGTCGAGATCACCGGCCTCTATTGGCACTTCGTCGACCTCGTCTGGGTCTTCATCTTCGCATTCTTCTATCTGTGGTGAGGCATGGCCATGACCGAAACGACGGCACACACCGACACGATACCGCAGGCAGGGTCGCGGGCACCGGCGCATGAACAACACCAGCAGCATCCGATCGGCCTCTACCTGGTCGTCTGGGTGCTGCTGTTCGTGCTCAGCACCTTCTCCTATCTCGTCGACTATGTCGGGCTGCAGGGCTATCTCAGGTGGTCGCTGATCCTGCTCTTCATGGTGCTGAAGGCCGGCCTCATCGTCGCGATCTTCATGCACATGGCCTGGGAGCGGCTGGCGCTGATCTACGCGATCCTGCTGCCACCGCTGCTGGTGCTGGTCTTCGTCGCTCTGATGGTCTCGGAATCGCACTACGTGCTCTTCACCCGCCTTGCCTTCTTCGGCGCGGCACCGTGATCGTGAAGCAGCAAGCCGCCCGCACGATGTCGCAGATCGCCTGCATCGTGGCGTCGCCGCAAAACCGACATTCGTGCCCCATGCGATGACGCATTCGAATGCGCCCGCGTCTTCTGTATGCTAAGAGAAATCGCTTCGATGCTCTTCGACGCTTTTTCTCACGAAATCAGTGGCATGACCGTCCCGCTAGCTCTCGTTCTACGATCCACAGATTGCTCGGCTCTGGTCGTGCAGTTTGATGATTATGTCGTAGACAGGCTCTAGTCGGCGCGTCTCACGCCCTAAAATCCGGCATCCAATCCAACTAGGGTCGCAATCAATGGCAGAGTTTCCGCAAAAGGCGAAAGTCGTAATCATCGGGCTGGGTGGCATCGTGGGTGCCTCGATCGCGCACCACCTGATCGAGCGCGGCTGGGACGATATCGTCGGCATCGACAAGTCAGGTGTGCCGACCGATATCGGCTCGACCGCCCACGCTTCGGACTTCTGCTACACGACCAGCCATGACTATCTGTCGGTCTGGACGACGCAGTATTCGATCGATTTCTTCGAGAAGATGGGCCACTACGCCCGCATCGGCGGCCTGGAAGTCGCGCGCACCGGCGACGATGTCTGGATGGAGGAGATCAAGCGCAAGCTTTCCTCTGCCAAGGCCTTCGGCACCCGCGCACACTATGTCTCGCCGGCTGAAATCAAGAAGATGTTCCCGCTGATCGAAGAGGATCAGGTCATGGGCGGCATGTTCGACCCGGATGCCGGCCTCGTCATCCCGCGCTCGCAGACGGTTGCCGGCAAGCTCGTCGATGCGGCGGAAAAGTCCGGCAAACTGCAGGTCTTCGGCAACACGCCGGCGAAGTCGCTGATTGTCGAGAACGGCCGCATCAAGGGTGTCGTCACCCATCGCGGCACGATCATTGCCGACCACGTCATCGTCTGCGCCGGCATCTGGGGCCGCTTGATCGCCGAAATGGTCGGCGAGGATCTACCGGTCATGCCGGTCGACCATCCGCTCACCTTCTTCGGCCCGTATAACGAGTTCGAAGGCACCGGCAAGGAAATCGGCTTCCCGCTTTTGCGCGACCAGGGCAACTCCGCCTATATGCGCGACACCGGCGACCCGAAGACCACCGAAGGCGGCCAGATCGAGTGGGGTTATTACGAGACCACCAATCCGCGCCTCTGCCATCCCCGGCACATTCTCGAAAAGCACGAGGCGCGCCTGTCGCCCTCGCAGCGCGACCTCGAGATGGAGCAGATCATCGAGCCGCTCGAGCGCGCCATGGAGCTGACGCCGATCCTCGGCGAGCTTGGCTATAACGAGAGCCACTCGTTCAACGGTCTGCTTCAGGTATCGGCCGCCGGCGGCCCCTCCTGCGGCGAGAGCCAGAAGGTGCGCGGCCTCTGGTACTGCGTCGCCATCTGGGTGAAGGACGGCCCCGGCTACGGCAAGCTGATCGCCGACTGGATGACCGACGGCCGCACCGAGATCGACCATGCCTCGATCGACTATTCCCGCTTCTACCCGCACCAACTCGAGGAGACGTTCATCGAGGGCCGCTGCTTCGAGGCGGCGCAGAAGATCTACTATCCGGCCGTGCACACGCGCGAACCCTATGCGAGCGGCCGCAACGTCAAGCGCTCGCCCTTCTACGAGCGCGAGAAGGAGCTCGGCGGCTACTTCATGGAGCTCGGCGGCTGGGAGCGCGCGCACGGCTACGCCGCCAACGAACATCTTCTCGAAAAATACGGCGACCGCGTTCCGGTGCGCGAGAACGAGTGGGACAGCCGCCATTTCTGGCGCGTGTCCAACGCCGAACATCTGGCGATGAGCGAGGATTGCGGCATCGTCAATCTCTCGCATTTCCATATGGTTGACATCGAAGGCCCTGACCATGTCGAGCTTCTCGAATGGCTTTGCGCCGCCAAGGTCGGCGGCGACGGCAACATCGGCAAGGGTATCTACACCCACTTCCTCGATGACGAGGGAATGGTGCGGGCCGACTTCACCGTCTTCCGCATGGCCGACCGCTGCCGTCTCGTGAACGGCGCCGATGCCGGGCCGCGCGACTTCCAGTACATGCGCCGTGTCGCCGAAGACCGCGGCCTTGACGTCACCATCACCGACGTCTCGGAGAAATTCATCACCGTCGGCATCTGGGGGCCGAATGCCCGCGAGACGCTGAAGAAGGTGGTTGCCGATCCGGCCGGCCTCGATCTCGAGAACTTCGCCTTCGCCGCCATCAAGCCGATCGAGATCGCCGGCAAAAAGGTCACCGCCTTCCGCATCTCCTATGTCGGCGAGCAGGGCTGGGAACTGCATATGAAGTACGAGGACGGCCTTGCCGTCTGGGACGCGCTGCGCGCCACCGGCGTCATGGCCTTCGGCGTCGAAACCTATGCCAACTCGCGCCGCATGGAAAAGAGCCTGCGCCTGCAGAACGCCGATCTTCTCACCCAGTACAACCTGATTGAGGCCGACCTTGCCCGTCCGAAGGTCAAGGACGTTGACTTTCGCGGCAAGGCCAAGCACCTCGAATACAAGGCACGCGAGCACCAGCCGGCCATGCTCTGCACGCTCGTTCTGACGGAGAATACCGACAAGAATGGCGTGAAGCGCTACCCGGTCGGCAGCCTGCCGGTGATGGACCCGGAAACCGGCGCGGTGTTGGTCGACGAACTCGGACGCCGCTCCTACACCACCTCGATCGCCTTCGGGCCAACGATCGGCAAGAACATCGCGCTTGCCTATCTGCCCTGGTCCCATTGCCAGGTCGGCCGCAAGCTGAATGTCGAGTACTTCGCCGAGACCTATCCGGTCGAAGTCGTCGGCATCGGCTACAAGCCGCTCTACGACCCCGAGAACCTGAAGCCGCGCACCTGATCAATCGGCACCAGTCATAAAAACAAAAAAGGCCCGCTCGGATCCGAGCGGGCCTTTAGTATGTCTACCCAGATTGTCGTCAGGGCAGCACGTGCCCAGCCGCAGTAAAGAGGCGATACCAGTCTTCGCGCGACAGCGTGATATCCGCGCCGGGCGCGATGTCTGCCAGCCGTTCTGGGCTCGTCGTTCCAAGGACCACCTGGATGTTGGCCGGATGCCGGGCGATCCAGGCGTAGGCGATGGCCGACGGCGACACCGCATATTTGCCGGAGAGTTCATCGAGTACCCGGTTGAGTTCGGGAAAATTGGTTTCGTCACCGACGAAGACACCGCCGAAAAAGCCCTGCTGGAACGGTGACCAGGCCTGCAGCGTCATGCGGTTGATCCGCGAATAGACGACCACCTCGCCGTCGCGGTCGATCGACTGCTCGAGACCCGCCATGTTCGCGGCAATCCCAAACGCGACCGAGGGCGCGTGCGCAATGCTGAGCTGGATCTGGTTGGCGACAAGCGGCTGGCGCACGGCCGTCTTCAGGAGATCGATCTGCCGCGGCGTGTGGTTCGACACGCCGAAATGCCTGACCTTGCCGCCCGCCTGCAGCTTGTCGAAGGCATCGGCTACTTCCTCCGGCTCCACCAGGGCATCCGGGCGATGCAGCAGAAGGAGATCGAGATAGTCGGTCTTCAGCGCCGCAAGCGAGCGGTCGACGGACTGGAGGATATGGTCGCGGGAGAAATCGAAATAGCCGCGCCGGATTCCGCACTTGCTCTGGATAACGATCTGTTCACGCTCGGCAGGCTTCAGCCGCAACGCATCGCCGAACCGACGCTCGCAGGCATGCAGTTCGCCGCCATAAATGTCGGCGTGATCGAAGACGTTGATGCCGACGTCGCGCGCCTTGCCATAGAGCCGGGCAATGGCGTCGTCACTGAGATCGGCGATCCGCATCAGGCCGAGAACGGCGGATGAAACGGAGAGATCGGTTGCTCCCAGGTTGAATTTTTTCATCGGATTACGCTCGCACCGTCAACATTGTTTCGAAGGAGGATTTCCGCCCGCAGGCGCAACTGGCTGCGGTAGCGAATCTTTGATCCTCAATCTCTACCAGCCCGGGGGCGCTTGGCAAACGCCCGAGCATTATCGACGATCGTGCGAAGCGGGTAGCGATGACGAGCAATGCGCCGGGTCGCCCGCCAGCGCTTTGCTGTCCTATTGTCGTGGGAGCCGACACGGTCGTCCGCTCCCACGGCCAGCGGTTTGATCAGGCAGCCGACCGATAACGCTCAGCCGGCTCGGATTGTGCGAAATTCGGCAGCATCGCCTGGCGCGCGGCGTCGAACGTATGCCACTGGCCGGCGTCCGGCAGCGGCGGGATCGTCACCAACTCGCGGCGATCGAAGCCGACCACGGCCGCATCGACGAGATCGCCGACCTCCATCACGCCCGCAAGCGTTTCCACATCGACGCCCGCATGATCCCAGATCTCGGTGCGCGTCGCAGCCGGCAGCACCGCCTGCACATAGACGCCCTTGGGCGCCAGCTCGACGTTCAGCCCCTGGGAAAGGAACAGCACGAAGGCCTTCGTCGCGCCATAGACTGTGGCGCCCATCTCCGGCGCAAGGCCGACGACGGAAGCGATGTTGACGATCGCCCCCTCACCCCTCTCGGCAAAACGCGGCGCTACGGCATGGGCCAGCCTGGTGACGGCAGTAATATTGAGCGAGATGAGCTTCGAAATGTCCTCGCCCTTTTGCTGAAGGAAGCCGCGCGGGATCGATGTGCCGGCATTGTTGACCAGAACACCAATGCGCTCATCCTCGCGCAGGCGCTGCTCGACCTTGGCCAAATCCTGCTCGTCCGTCAGGTCGGCGGGCACAACGTCGACATTGACGCCGGTTTCGCTCCGCAGCCGCTCGGCAAGCTCTGCCATGCGCACCGCATTGCGTGCGACCAGAATGAGATCGTGACCGCGGCGCGCAAATCGCTCCGCATAGACGGCGCCGATACCGGTGGAAGCACCGGTTACGAGGACTGCAGGCTTCTTGCTCATCGGGTGTGCTCCTTTGATTTATTCATGATGCTCATCATGTATTTGGATATATGACGAGCATCATGTATAATGTCAATCGAAATTTAGGAGACGATGATGCGCGTGAGCCGACAACAGGTCGAAGACAACAAGCGAACCATTCTGGAGGCGGCTGGTCGGCTTTTCCGGGAGCGTGGTTTCGAGTCCGTCACAGTGACGGATGTGATGAAATCGGCCGGCCTCACGCACGGTGGTTTCTACGGCTATTTCAAATCCAAGGATGATCTGATTGCCCAGACCCTGGCCGGACTCCGGGGAGAAACCGAGCCAAAGTCGACGGACTTGGCCGCCGTCGCACAGCGCTATCTTTCAGCAGAGCATCGAGACGATTTCGCACATGGCTGCCCGCTTGCCGCCCTGGCGTCGGAAGTGAGCCGGCAACCCCAGGGAGCACGCACGGAAATGACAGCGTTTCTCAAACGTCAGTTCGAGCGCCTGGGTAAAATAGCGCCGGGCTTGGACGAAGAGCAGCGGCGCCGTGCCGCGATCGGCAATTCGGCGAGCATGATCGGCGCGCTGATCCTGGCCAGGATGACCGACGATCCGGCCCTGTCGAACGAGATCCTCGAGGCGACGCGCGGCTGGCTTTCGGCGGGGGATGGCGAAGGGGCCAAGGTCGCCGACGTCGCCTGATATTCGCTGTGCTTCGTGCCCTCGCCCGTTCTCTCCGGGTAGCGCTAGAACGCCAAAAAAGCCCGGCGGATTTCTCCGCGCGGGCTTTTTGGATGTTTGGTTGCGGGGGCAGGATTTGAACCTGCGGCCTTCAGGTTATGAGCCTGACGAGCTACCGGGCTGCTCCACCCCGCGCCAACTAGGTAAACCGCTAAGCGGTTTATCCGTCATCGCGGTAAATCCCTATGGGATTTATCCGCTCTTTCCGGGTTTTGCCGAAGGCAAAATCCCGTTTAATCCGGTCCGGGTTTTGCGTCAGCAAAATCCCGTTGTTT